>CAMBHM010000044.1 GCA_945867185.1 Legionella genomosp. 1 | reverse complement strand
TCGTCCCATCACCACAGGTTTGCCCAGTGTCAACGCTTTGAAGTGTTTCAGATCAGCCGGCAAATGACACAACAATTGATTGTCTTTTCCTAAACCACCACGCAGATCCATTGCCACGATGAGGCTAAGCGCTGACATGGCGCGCTGCTCGTTGTTGCATCATATGTTGTGCCATGCTCACTGCAGCGAGCAAGCTGTCCGCGCGGGCTTTACCGGTCCCTGCAAGGAGGAGTGCGGTGCCATGATCCACCGACGTTCGAATGATGGGTAATCCCAAGGTGATATTCACTGCGCTTCCAAATCCTGCATATTTCAAGACGGGAAGCCCTTGATCATGATACATGGCGACAAACGCATCGCAAGGAATCCCTGGAACAAACATCGTATCGGCCGACCAAGGCCCTGTTACATCCATCCCCTGCGCTCTTAAGCAAGCGATCGCAGGCGTAATAATCTCCTGATCTTCTCGACCCAAATACCCCTCTTCTCCTGCATGCGGATTAAGACCCGCCACCAAAATCTTAGGGGTTTCTATTCCAAAATCCGATCGCAAGGCCTGATGAAGCAGCGTGACCACACGGGTGACGAGCGACTGCGTGATCCTATTTGAAACATCTTTTAAGGGGATATGGGTGGTGATCAGCGCCACTTTCATGGCCGAGCAAGCGAGTAACATCACAACGTCAGGAACCTTGCAGAACCCTGCAAAAAATTCAGTGTGCCCCGTGAAGGCCACCCCACTTTGATTTAGAATGGCTTTGTGAACTGGGGCAGTCACCAGCGCCCCAAACTCTCCAGCTAGACAGCGTGAGATGGCTGCAGTCAGCAAGGCCATCACATACCCAGCATTATCAGGATTCAGCATCCCCGCCACCACGGCTTTAGGACAAGGGATAGACAAAACCGTCAACTGTCGAGATGCCTGTGCTAGTGGCTCGCCGCAACGATAATCTACTAAGATCACTGACAAACCCAATTGTTCTGCTCGAGCTTGCAACACCGCCTTGTCACAAAGCACGACCACTGGCAACGACAACCCAGCAAGCGCCAAACACAAATCAGGTCCAACACCGGATGGTTCGCCACTACAAATAAGCAGTGGTTTCATTATACCAGGGCCTTATCCACGATCTTCACATAAGCGTCTGTCCGCAAATGTTGTTGCCAATTTTGTACCGCTTCAGTGAATTTTCGTTGCTGCAGAAACTGCCTGACTTGCTGACGTCGAAAGGAATCGGAATCATCAACCGTTTTCCGCTCCAACACCTCAATCAAATGCCAGCCAAAGGGGGACTTCACAGGCTTACTCACTATATGAAGGGGTAATCCATTCATAGTCTCTGCAAACGTTGGCACCAATTCCTCCGGCGTGACCCAACCCAAATCACCCCCTTTGACAGCACTTGCTGCATCCACCGAATATAACTTTGCCATCAAGGCAAAGTCTTTCCCAGCCTTGAGTTGCTGGTACAAATTATTGACTTGTTTAGTCGCCTCATCCAAGGTCATGTTCACATCTTGCTTCACTAAGATGTGTCGCACATGGGTTTTCTCAACCTCATGTTGTGCGTTTGCACCCCCTACTGCAACCAATTTGATGAGTTGAAACCCATTCCCAGCGCGCAAAGGGCCCACTATCTCCCCGGCATGCATCGATGGAAGCTTTTCAGCAAATAACTGAGGCAACTCAGCCAAATGACGATCTCCCAAATCACCGCCTTCCAGCGCATATTCTCCACTGGATTCTGCAATAGCGAGCGTATTGAAATCGGCCCCTTGTTTTATTTTTGTTAAGAGTAGGTGTGCTTTGTTTTTGGCTTTTGCAACTTGTTCACTCGTTGGTTCCTCCGGCAAAGGAATCACAATGTTTTGCACATGGTAAGTTTGATTTTGAATTTGCTCGTCTTGTTGATACGTTTTCAAATAGTCTTCAACCTGCTGAGGGGATATAACCAGATCCTGCCCTACCGCTTTTTGTTGTATGCGATTCAACAACATTTCTTTTTTAATATTCTCTCGGTAAGCTTCCCAGCCCAATCCTTGCTTGATAATGGCCTCACGCAATTGCGTCAGTGAGAGTTTATTACTCTCTGCAATCTTTGCAATCGCTTCATTCAGATCTGTATTATCGATAGTGATATCATTTTTTTTCGCTAATTGTAGCTGCAAATCCACGTCAATCAAATGCTGTAATACCTGTTTACGCAGCACGGCTTCAGAGGGTAAAGGCATCTTTTTCGCATCGATTTGCTCCCGAAGCACCGCCACTTGCGCCGACAGTTCACTCGCTGTGATCACGTTGTCATTGACTACGGCAACCACCTTGTCTAGGGGCTCACTGACCCCTATGACCGGTAGCATCATCCATATCCATAATAATCGTACTCGCATGCCACCACCCTCAAGAGTTCAAGAACCCCCAGATTTTACAGATCCTACCATCATTTGTCATTAAAATATCAATTTATTTGACCAAATTACGCTCAAAATTGATTATGGTACCCTGGTAAATACGTGCTGATTGTACTCGTAGGATCACTGTTTGCAACGGAGCCCAAGCCCTTTAACAAAATCTGTAGATAAACATTGTTGTTATATTGTGGCATCGCTGTATAGGGTGACAGACTCTTGAAAGAACGCCCACCTAACAACCTCATTGCCCAACAGCACGTATCATACTGCATACCAACCATCGTCATCATCTGGTACCCTTTGCTCACATTATAGCTATAGGCTCCGAGCCCGCTCCATTGTTCCGTCAGTGGCCAAGCCGAGGCAATGGTTGCTTGATGTAAGGCATTATTTTCTATGCCGACTGCAGGCACTTGCAAGATATTGCCATTGACCAAATACGTATACCCAAGACTGATGATCTGATTACTAGCAGGTTGATAATGCAGATTGAGGTTCCCATTATTGGTGGCGTTAGTATAAACATCATAGACGTAATCACCACTCATAGCCCACGCTGAACTGAGTTGATAAGTTGCTCTAGAGGTGATGGGAGAGACGTTAGCAGCGGGGGGGACATATCCTAACATGAGGGGATTATCGTTACATTGCCCATCCTGTCGATAACACAGCATGGTCCGTCGTGTGCTGAAATATCGAAGTTGCCCAACGGAGAGCGATGCTTTTTCAGCACCATCTCGTTCAGAAAGCCAACGAGACGTGACTGCATAAGCGACTTGATTGGCATCTCCAATTCTATCGAAACCAGAAAATCGATTCGTACGAAACAATTGATTTTGATTGAAAATCATATAGGCCGAATCATATACTGGAACTGCAGATTGATTATGATAAGGCACAAAGAGATAAAACAATCTCGGCTCTATCGTTTGTGTAAGCGCTTGGCCTGCCATCAAGCGCTCAAAATAGAGCCCGCTGTCTACACTGTACCGTGGAATCGTTCGACTAAACGTACTAGCAGCAATAGTCCTCATCCCCGAATACGCCACATCATAATAATTTTCCACCGCTTGTACCGACGGGGTGACATATCCCCACGGACGTTGATAGGGCATGGATAGAATCGGGTTGAGATGATACCGAGGGCCTTCTGGTTGCTTTACATCGGATGAGGGCCATCGAAAGTAATCAAACTCGCCCAATACATTGAAGTTAGCATGCAGGGGCAACTCATCATACGTTCCACGAGCCATTAATTGTGGCAGACGTTCATAGGTATTGGATACCAGTGACTGATTGATTGGATGCAGCGTTTGATACCCTTGTAACATCCCCCCCAGCATCCAATGATCAGTCGTATAAGTCACATCCCCTTGATGCAACAATTGGTTTTCCGTTGCCACCGCAAGATTACTACTGAAGTCTTGTAAGTAGTAAGAATCGGATACTTTTTGATAGGAAACGTGCATCTGCAGATTGTCCGTCAACACCGTGTGTTCTTTTAAAAGGACCGACCACCTGTTTGAGGGTTGGCCTTGCAGTTGGGGATATTGCGCCTGATTAGTCTGCAAGAATGACTGAAAGATCTTGTCTCTCGGCAACACATTGCCCCCCAAAACGCCGCTGGAATGTGGTGTTAGAAACCGCAGATCTCCCCCCATCATCATGCCTCGACGTGTAAATAAATGGGGGACGAGCGTTGCATCATAGTTGGGTGCGATGTTCCAGTAATAAGGCAGGGCCATATCAACGCCCCCCACATTGGAGTACCCTGTTACCGGCATTAAGAACCCTGATTTTCGAGCTTTTGATGTCGGAAAGCTCAAGTACGGTGCAACCAACACAGGCCAATCAGCAATTCGCAGGGTCGCGCCTCTTGCAACTCCCCTCCCTTTCACTTTATCCAAAGTGATCTCGCGTGCTTCAATTTGCCAAGCCTTGTCCTTTGGAGCACAGGTGGTATAGGTGGCTTTTTGAAAGACCAAGGTCTGGTTGGGTAACCGTTGTACAAACGCGGCCCGCCCCCAGGCCGGTAATAAAGCATTCGCCCTGTCCGTATTGAGGCGATACAACACTTCTTCCACCTCAAAAGAGCTATCCTCTGGATGAATCGTAGCACGCCGAGCACGCATCAACCTATCAGGCTCACGATATAATACATTTCCATGCAAAATAATTTTAGTAACGGTGTGCGTGGCTGCATCCCGATAGATGGTCGCTGTTTCTGCATTCACAATGCGGGCTGTCTCTCGTACTTCTACATGTCCCTGCAAGGTGGATCGGCCTGCCGCATAGAGCGACACATTATCAGCCAATACCTGTATTTCATCTGGTGTTGCTAAGGGAGTAATCGTAATAGGTTCGTAGGATCCGTGACAAACAGGCGAAGAGGCATCCTCCCACCCAAGACAATCAGCGAGATGTGCTCGAAATAAGGGAGTCAACCGTTCCTCTCGGGTAACAACACATGCCTTGACAGGCGTTATCCCCGGAGACACAGTCGCGACACTTGTTGTAGCAAACCAACAACCGATGAGCGACCCAAAAAACTTAATATTCACCGCCACGAAAATACCTTATGATACCTGCTACAAAACAGGTCTCTGAAGTATACCATGCAATCACGACGAAACGCACTCAACACCTGGCTACGAAGCTGCTTAAGTAACGAGCCCTTTATACTGCTCCCACTGGCTGGCGACGCGAGTTTTAGGCGATATTATCGCCTGACTCAGGCCACATCCAGCTATGTAGTGATGGACGCACCTCCTCCTAAAGAAGAGATAGGACCCTTTGTCACCCTGGCACGTCATTTACGTACCTTAGGGCTTCACACGCCCGCTATTGTGGCCCAAGCGCCTACAGCAGGGTTTCTTCTCCTTGAAGATTTAGGCGATCAAGTGTTTTTAAAAACTTTAACTGAAGAAAACGCCGAGCGACTGTACCAAAGAGCCATGGACACTTTATTGTGTTTACAACAAACACCCCCTCCGTCTCTTAAACTCCCCTCTTTTGATGTCTCTTTCATGCATCAAGAAATGGCGCTCTTTCAAGAATGGTTTTTAAATGCCCACCTTGGCCTCACCCTCACGACAACCGAGTCAATCCTATTAAACGGAGCGTTAAACTGGCTTGCCAGCAATATCGCCACACAACCGCAAGTGCTGATCCATCGAGATTTTCATTCCCGCAATCTGATGGTTTTAGGTAACGAAGCGCTAGCAGTCCTTGATTTTCAGGATGCCATGGTAGGGCCTGCTGCGTATGACTTGGTGTCTCTGCTGAAAGACTGCTACATCCAGTGGCCAACCACTCGCATCACGCATTGGATCCAGTATTTCTATAGCCATCTGCCAGAACCACGCAGTTTATCTGGTGCGGCATTCACTCGCGCTTTTACAGTATGCGGGCTACAACGTCACTTGAAAGTATTGGGCATTTTTTGTCGCTTGCATTTGCGAGATAATAAATCTAATTATCTATCTGATTTGCCGCTCACCTTCCAGTATGTCATGAATGCACTGCCTGAATGTCCCGAGTTACTCCCGCTGCAGCATTTGATGGAAGACAAAGTATGTACACGATTCGCCGATCTCGTCTCATGAAAACAGCCTTTATTTTTGCAGCAGGTCGTGGGGAACGACTAAAACCTCTGACCGATCACAAACCAAAAGCATTATGCACGATTCATGGGATCCCACTTATCGAATACCATGTGCAGAACCTAGCACGCGCAGGCTTTGAACGACTCATCATCAATCATGCTTATTTGGGCGGGCAAATCAAACAACATTTCAGTCATGGTGCACCATTTGGCCTTGAGATTCTCTATGCCCCGGAACCACCAGGGGGACTTGAAACCGGCGGAGGCATTGTAAATGTTCTATCGCTATTAGGATCAGAGCCGTTCGCAACCATCAACGCAGATATTGTCACTGATTTTCCATTCGACACATTGTGCTTGCCTGCTTCCGGCCTCACACATCTGGTTTTAATAAAAACACCAAGCTATTTGCTCCAAGCTGATTTTGGCTTAAATACCGCACGATACGTTGAGAATACACACCGTCAATATACTTTTTCTGGGATTGCCTGTCATCATCCACGTCGATTTCAATCTTTACATCCCGGTCGGTATAGCTTGACCCCCTTATTGCGTTTTTGGGCCAACCATCACGAAGTCAGTGGAGAAGTGTATGAGGGGGAGTGGTGTGATGTGGGAACGCCAGAACGATTGAAGGAGCTCAACATCCGTACGTCATCTCTACAGTACTAAGCGAGACCCGCCTCTTGTTCAGCACCCACACCAAATTGTTGTTCAGAATGATCGACTACGGTCACCTCAAAATTATATTTTTTCGCGTAACTATTGAACTCTTCGGGTATTTTTTGCCTTAATTCAGTTGCGTTGGCTCGGATAGGGTTCCCTTGTGCATCAGTTTTGGGATCCCCTTCTGTAGTACCCTCATAAATCACCCCCCCCTTGCTTACCAGCTCATCCTGAGCCAACCAGGCATTGAATAACTTATCGATCACAGCCAAGGTTTCTTCATCTAAGGGGGCCCCCTCTTGAGAATATCCTCGCAACAATTCCGCCGTGTTGCTAAGCGCAATGTCCAAGATCAACCGAACCAGGGTGCCTTCACTAAGCACCTTGGCAGCTCGGGCCACCAAGCTGTCTTGCTGCAACTGAAAGGGCGTTTTAGGGGGTTGTCCTGCCCAAATGGCTGCTTGTTTTCCAAGCAATACATTTTCATTCAATATCGTGATGACTTCTGTCACAGCAGGATGCTCTGCTTGCCCACACTCCTTCGCAACACGCATGAACTCTGACAACAAATACACTTTTGCTTCAGGCGTGGTCGCAAGGTTCATGGCTGATTCTAATTGCGTGGCATTTGGTAACATGCCTGTACTCGAGCCATTCCCTGCTCTCACTAATGGCAACCCCATATTCAACCCTCTTGTATGGTGAGATTTTTGTTGAGCCACGGCCCAACCTCATTTTACATCACATTAATCTAACGGATTTGGCTGCTTATCTGCCACCGATGCAAACGTTTTATGCGTCATCGACTCTTTAGTGAACTCATCCACCTGTATGGCCTCCCAACGTGCTCGCTCTACACGCACCAATGCATCCATTTCAGACTGCAGTAACGCCCCGGCTGCTACTTTCAGCGCTAATTGTTCTTTCAAGGCAGCGCCGGTGTATCGTTTCAGATCACTGACTTTCTTATACAATTCAGCATGTTTCAAAATCAACTGCAATGCATACTCCATTCTATCAACAGGTTGTGTGGGATCACCACTCAAATAAAGATACGATGTCATCCCTGTTCGATAATGATTGTTTTGAGTCATGAGTGTCGCTAATTGATGGTCTAGGGCATCACTTGGATATCGCATCGATTGTCCCCAAGGAAAAGCCAAGCAACGCGCCAATACACCGAGCGATCGAATAGGGAAATTTCTACAAAATGCAATCATGGATTGTTGCGCGTGATAAAAGCAATACGTCACCGCCCAACTTGCGTGCAAGCGTTCATCTGCTTGTTCTTCTTGTTGCTGACAATGATGCAAGGCTGCCATGGCAAGATATAAATAAGACATGCCATCGGCCAATCTTGCAGACAATCGCTCTTTACGCTTCAGCGAACCACCCAACGTGATCAAGGAGAGATCTGCAAGCCACGCAAAGGCATAGCTCAGCCGCTCCAGTCGTTGATAGTCTCGTTTTAGCAGACTGTCTGGCGTAGCAATCAATCGACCACCCGTCCAAGCAGAAGCAATGGTTTTAGCGGCATTGCGCACAAAATAATGAATATGCTGCCAGATGATCCCATGAAAAGCCACTTTGTCTTGTTTAGACACCGCATAAAATTCATCCCGTACATAAGGATGACACGCCATCGACCCTTGCCCAAAAATCAATAAATTGCGAGACATGATGTTCGCGCCCTCTACGGTAACGGAAATAGGGATCCCTTGATAATAGTTGGTTAAATAATTTCTAGGACCCACCACAACAGTGCGCCCTGCATGCACATCAATAGCAGCATTCACAACTTTACGTGCCAATTCGGTATTAAAATATTTAGTGATGGCTGAAGCCACAGAGGGCTTTTTACCTTCATTCACCGCAGCTACTGTCAACAGTCTGGTTGCATTCAAGAGATAATTCAAGCCCGCAATTTCAGCTAACTTTTCTTTGATCCCTTCAAACTGTGCGATTTCAACGCTAAACTGACGTCGAATGCGTGCAAAAGCCCCCGAAGTCACATAAGAGATACTTGACGAAGCAGCCCCTAACGCTGGCAATGAAATCGAACGACCAATGGAAAGACACTCCACCAACATTTGCCATCCCTTCCCAGCTTTCTCCTGCCCCCCGATAATACTGGTGATGGGCACAAACATCCCTTCGCCTCGAATCGTCCCGTTCATAAAAGGTTGACTGGCCGCCAAATGACGATTGCCTATCTCAAGATGTTCTAGATCACGCGGGATCAATAAACAGGTAATTCCTTCCGCCCCAACTCCTTGCAGTAACTGCTCCGGATCCTTTAACTGCACTGCAAGTCCAATCAAGGTTGCAACAGGAGACAATGTGATCCAACGTTTATTCAAGGTCAACTGAAGTCCCAGTACAGACTTGTCCCCTATTGTCTGATACAGGACCACTGCTTCAGATTTGATGGAGGTGGCATCACTGCCCGCTTCTGGTTCTGTCAATGCAAAGCAAGGAATATCGATGCCTTTGGCAAGACGCGGTAGATAATGCGATTTTTGCTCTTCTGTACCATAGTGTTGCAACAGTTCACCAGGCCCTAAGGAATTAGGAACCATCACGGTGACTGCAGCCACTCCTGAACGACTGGCTATCTTCATCACCACATCAGAATGCGCACGTGCAGAAAATCCTTTGCCACCATATTCTTTGGCAATAACCAGTCCAAAAAAACCATTGTCTTTCAGATAAGTCCACACAGTCGGCGATAGATCATGCGTTTGTGTGATCTCCCATTCATCCAACATGGCACACAACGTTTCCGTTTCGTGATCAAGGAAAGACTGTTCTTCTTTACTCAAGCTCGTCTTAATAGTCGATAACCGTGCCCAATCGGGGGCCCCTACAAATATATCCTTTTCAACCCAAGTATCCCCCGCATTCAACGCATCTTCTTCTGTTTTAGATAAGGTAGGAATGGAGCTACTGGCACGCCGAAACAACGCCTCACTGATGGCATGACGTACAACCTCCACCTGCAACACAATGACCAGCGCCACAATCACCATGAGCGGTACCCAAGGCACCCCCGTCAACCCCGTTGCAAGCAACACATACGCCCCACTGCCCACCTCCCAGATCC
>CAMBHM010000043.1 GCA_945867185.1 Legionella genomosp. 1 | reverse complement strand
ATTTACTTCCGCCATCGGTCCTGCAACAGGCCCTGCTTTATTAATCAGCTGACCCTCCGAAAATACATCCGCCACTTCAAAATGGTTGGCTGAATGCAGCCCATAGGTGGTGATATTAGGTGCCCAAAATCCATCAACAAATGCCCCTGTCAAGTAATATTGACTCTTCGGAGCACCGAATACATTCAATGGGGTATGGCACATTCCACAATGACCTAATCCATCGACAAGATATTTCCCGCGATTCCATACGGGCGATTGCTCGGGTTGATATTGCAAGGTTGTATTCGGATAGAAAAACAGTAAATTCCATCCCCATAAACTGAAGCGCGCACCAGGAACACCGAAGGGGAAAGGCAACGATTTATTTTTCTGCTCTACCGCTGGAATATGCATGAAATATTCATACAATGCATGGGCATCTTCATCTGTCGTATTCGCAAAATAAATATAAGGAAAAACAGGGAAATAATTATGGCCTTGGGGATCACGCCCTTTTCTCAATGCACGAACAAAATCCGCCTCACTCCAATGACCGATCCCTGTTTTTTTATCTGGCGTGATGTTTGGACTATAAAAAGTGCCGAACGGTGTTTTAAGAGGCAGTCCACCAGAAAACGCGGGCGTCCCTGCCTTGACATTCGTGTGACACGAAATGCAATCGCCAATTTTTGCTAAATACTCGCCTCGCTGAATAACGGTGGCCAGTGCTCCTTCCCCAGCGGTCGTCTTTGGATACGTAGGATAATAACCATCCAGCAACGGATCAATTCGAGTAGCGGCATCGGAGCCAACACTCATTAAAAGCCCCAGCACCAACAACCATCTGCTCGCATTATTTTTTAAACAAAAGCCCACGCCATCTCCTTCGATTCAAACAGGGCATTTTATACTTGAGAGGATACAACATGCAATCATGGCAACACGGTGGTTTACAAATTGACCTGCTTGCGCTATCCTGGTTCCCATGAATCGTCTTACTTTACTTTTATCAACAATACTCGCGCTTGGTATTTTTTTCGTACCATTCAGTGCATATTTACATAATACAGCACCTTCTTTATCAGTAACCTCGCTACCAAGCAGCACCCATCCTTGCCCCCATCACAGCACAGCCTCTTGCAGTACTTCATTGTATTGGCTCCAAGAAACATCTAATCCCGCTACCATCACACACTGTTTGTTCCTCATTGGCATCCTTTGTTTTTCTCTTTTTATCATGTATCAAAACACCCCAACTACAGCATTATTTCGCCCTCCAAGATCTCCTCTTTAACCATATACCGCGCGCGGTATAACATTATCGAACATTACTATTTTATATCGATGACGACTCATCCTACTTTAGGACTTTTTATGAAAAAATTACTTTTAAGTATAGGGTTACTCGGCCTAGCCGCACCTCTATTTGCATCTCCCTTTGGCAGCGTACACCCTGCTGATTTATCACTCTTTATCCAAAACCATCACCCTCTCATTTATCTGGCGGCATTTTTTGGTTTGGGAATCTTGCTAGCATTTACTCCTTGCGTGCTTCCTATGGTTCCTATCTTATCAGGGATCATCACCGGGCAAGGCGCCATCACTGGCAAACGTGCATGGCAGATTTCTCTTGCTTATGTCATAGGGATGTCCATCACCTATGCCCTAGCTGGCATGATGGCTGCCTATTTTGGGAGCACCGTACAAACCCTCATGCAACAACCCCTTATCCTCCTCTCTTTCAGTATACTGTTCATCGGGATGGCGCTTTGGCTGCTAGATCTATTTCAACTGCCCCTATCCATGGCTATCAAACCCATTAAAATGAAACGACTGGGGCTTTGCTCTGCCGCTCTAATGGGCGGGCTTTCTACTCTAATTGTGTCCCCTTGTGTGACGGCACCATTAATTGGTGTACTGACCTATATTGCGGAGAGTGGTCATGTATTACAAGGCGGGATTTTATTGTTTACACTCGCTATAGGCATGGGGTTACCCCTTCTCATCGTAGGCGCCGGCTATGGTAAACTCCTACCTAAAGCAGGCCCTTGGATGGTACGAGTCAAGCATCTGTTTGCCATCATGATGGTTGCTATGGCCGTGACCTTACTAGGTCGCATACTCCCCCCCAATGCTTTGATCTTATTATGGGCAGCCTTCCTGGTATTTACAGCCTTTGTATTGCGTTTAAAACTTGAAACATCCACGCTATTAGAAAGGGCTTTTCAAGGCCTTGCAATCTTTGCATTGATGTCTGCAGGTGCCTTAGCTTATAAAGGCCTACGCCCTCCTGTCTCCCTGCAACCGGTGTCGGCTCATACCTTTGTCAAAGCCAATACCTTGGCTGAGATCCATCACCAACTGGCACTGGCCAAAAAACACCATCAAGCCGTATTCATAGAGTTCTTCGCAAGTTGGTGCAGTGACTGTCAAGCCATGGACCATCACGTATTTAACCAACCAAACGTGATAGTTGCCTTGCAAGACACAGTCAATCTACGAGTCAGTGTTGGAGAAAAAACAGACGCTGTGGCTGCCATTAAGAAAGCCTTTAGAATCTATGGCATCCCTACAATGGCCTTCTATCAACCCAATGGCAATCGCTTATCGGCGATGACCTCGGTAGGGCCTGTCAGTCAAGATGAAATGCTCCAATTACTGATGCAACTTAAAAACGCTTAGCACCCTCTGCAAAGGTTGGGCCAAGGCCCAACCTTCTCTTATTACTCACAGACTAGTGGTATACTGCAGACGCTTATTATCAGTACTGGGATATGTTTATATTGCTTTTGCAATATTGTTTTATTTTACGATAGCGAGGTCAATAAAATGCGTTTATTAAAAATTTCTCGAGAAGAACTTTCACAAGAAGAGATTATCGCACATTTGGGTGAATTACGACTTCATGCTTTGGTCGAAAGCTCGCATTTTGCTGTAGCCTCCGTGATGGCATTGAGACTTGAGGACGGATCTTTTGCTTATGTCAGTGGCGTCAATGTGGAAAATGCGGAACATAATCGACTCTCGATGCATGCGGAGCAAAATGCGATTACGGCCGCACAAAGTTTGTTCGGCGGGAATATCAAATTTATCAAAGGGTGGGTGATGGGAGCACCTGATAGCATCGCTAAAGGGAGTGAGCATTTCTTGGCAGATAATTTTATTACACCTTGCGGGCATTGCCGTCAAATTTTGCTCAGTCTTTCTTCACCTGAAACAGAAATGTTTTCTGTCACGGTTAATGGCAAGGTTGCCACCGCAGATCATCTGCCTGCGTTACTCCCCAAAGCCTTCAGTGAACTCGACTTAGCTATTGCGCCTGCAGAAGGTGGTACCAAGACTTCAACCGTAAGCAAAGTAGGACTTTTTGCAGAGCCAGTCGTCGCGAGTCCCAGCCGATTTCTTAACCTGACGACTTCTTTGTCGGATCTACAACTTCGTGCCGCAGGTGCCGGTATTGTGCCACATTTGATTGAAAAAGGTTTTCAAACCAGTCCCATTCAAGCGTGTATGATTAAAGTGACTCATCATGACGCCGTTCATTATTTTTCGGGTGCTTTGGTCCAAGACATTGCTTTTTTGACCACCGATGCGGTTTTCGCGGGCTTGGGTCAGGCAGTCACTGAATTTGGTGGCAAAGATCTCTTTCTTCAGGAAGTGAATCTATTCGGAGCCTCGTTAAACCCTGATCAAATATCAGGCAGTGAACTTCAACATATTGCTCGATTCTCAACACCAGCAACGCGTATTAAGTTTCACACCCGCGATGAAACAAGTCCTGCTTATACTATCGAGGAATGTTTTGACGCTTTTGCAAAAAAGACGCTTGTAGATCTGCATTCAAGGGCAGCGGTAGTGCTTTGCTCCGCACCAAGCTAGTGCACCTGCCTGCATCCTAGTACGTTGTTAATCGAAGCGATGATCAGTTGTGATATAAAAATCCATACAATTATACTCGAACTCTCATTCGAAATTGTAGTATAGTAATAGAATCATGAAGGAGCGCACCATGTCCACTGATTGGATTGTTTGGCCCATTTTTTTAGTACAGATGATCACCTTCATTCTTGTTTTTTTACCCCAAAAAGTTCGTTTATTTGGATTAAAGTTACACCATATTATCGTTGTACTCTTGATCGCCATCTGCGTCGTGATCGTGCTGTCTCTAATCCATGACAGTACTGACGTGTTGCATATTTATTTATAGCGCAAGGAGCGGCTCATGAAAAAATTACAAGCCTATCTCAAGGAATTGGAGCTTATTGACACCATTGTAGGCCTGCTTGCTATCATACTGATTCTTGGAGCAGCCTTGATCGTACAGTTTCTTCAACACGAACCCCCTTGTCCCTTATGTCTGTTACAACGTGCTGGATTTATCAATATTGGCATCGCCTTGTTGATGAATTTGCGATATGGGAATCGCGTGATCCATTGGGCCATGGTGATTTTCAGCGGTCTTACTGGTATTTCCGTCAGCATTCGGCAAATTTTATTACACATCACCGATCCACTGGGATTTGGCAAACCCTTCTTTGAATTACACTTATACACCTGGTGTTTCATTGGGTTTTCAATAGCCATTGTTGGGGCAACACTGATGTTGATAGTATATCCGGAAGTGTCTTCGGATTAAATGAAGGATGTATCATGCGTCATAACAAGGCACTACAGTATATACTCGAAGTCTTGCAATCAAACGCAACAGCCCCTGATTCTACCCTGGCATTCAACGACTTGTTCAAGCTTGCAATCCGTCACCGCATCTGTCAGCAACTGCTTACAGCCCTCATCCCCTTTCAAACCCAATTTCTCCCCACAGACTATGACCGATTAAGCCGCTATTGCCGCCAAGATGCCTTACGACTCCTACAGATGGCTGCCGCGATGACTACCCTATCCAAAACATTGACCAGTGAACACATCACTCATTGTTTTGTCAAAGGACTGGCCATCAGCACGATCTTGTATGGGGACATTGCGCAACGCACTTGCAAAGACATCGATGTCTGGATCAGTCGCGCCCATCTCTCACAAGCCATCACTTGCTTATGTAGTTTGGGATATCGACAAACCTTGCCCACTTACGAATTAGAAGGTCATCAAGCCAACTATTATATGAACCACCGCCATGATATCGAATTTTATCACCGGGAGCACAATGTCTGTGTGGAATTACACTTTCGCTTAGATTATTTTGGACTCCAATTTGGCGTACCCAATTCTGATTACTTTCAAACCATTCAAATGGGAAGCACTCCTATTGTCACCTTACAAGATGACTACCACCTGCTCTATTTGATGATTCATGGTGCTATCCATGCCTGGATCCGCTTGCGTTGGTTACAGGACATTGCCTTATACATCCAAAGCGGCCGTTGTGATCTCACTCGCGTCTTCATCTTGAGCCAACGCATTCACTGTGAACACGTGGTAGAACAAGCCTTATTATTGGTGCAGACTCATTTTAATAACAAACCATTACCCTACACACCCAGCCCACGAGCCAAAGCCCTCGCCCGCACTGCTGCAACCTTTATTGCTTCAAATTATGAAATGACTCCTGAATACGGGGTATTTAACCCCCTGTTTGTAAAATACCGTTTATATCTAATCCGGCTGGCGTCAAAAGGTCAAAAACTAAAAGCCCTCTTGGGTGATTTGTTTAAAATTGACAACTTATTTCCCTATGTAAAATTGCCCGCTGCCTGTGCCTTTCTGTATTACTTGCTCTACCCCTTTTGGGTAGTCAAGCGCGCTTTTTTTAGATAATAGTGGTTAAACCACTCATTCAGTGCATTGATTCTATATATATTTTGCTTAATCTGCACCGACTCATTCAGGGGTAGATCGGTTCCCGTATGTAGGCATCGCTGTACTTGTGCATTCAATTTCTCTCGGTCAATCAACTCTTCGAGCAATGGATTGAGATCTGCTGTATCGGGCATCTGTCTTGGAATGGATTGTGCTATACGCGCGCCCATGGACTTAGAATTTTGTGCAATGATTTCTTTTGGAACTTCCGGCGCTATGGCCTGTTTATGTAAATATCGCCCCACGCCCTGTCGATATTTTTCAGCACTGGGGATGGATAAAAAACACTGAATGAGGCGTACGTCTAACAAGGGCCATCGATACTCAATCCCATAAGATCCTGCCATCAACGCACAATTTTCAAGCCGCGTACTGACAAAAGGTGCCCAGCGATTTTCAAGCGTGAATTGATCCAAATCTGCATACCCATTATCAAAGCGTCCTTGTGCGTCGTAACAGGCTTGTAATTGATAAGCGGCTATCAGCTCCTCTTTTAGAATAATAAAAGGCCACCGTTCAGCATAGGCTTTGGGCATCCGCGGATTGACCAAACCAGCACGTCCTTTAGATAGGTACAGTAACTTTGCAAATCGAAGCGCGCGTGTTACAGCATTGCCTTTAAAATTCCGATACAGTTTAAAAAATTGTTTATGCTTCAACAATTCTTGCAGATACAAATTGCCATGAATACTCGATACAAATTCATCCCCCCCAAACCCCGACAATAATGTTCGCACCCCTTGTTTTGCACCCAAATCATAAAAAATCTCGTGGCTCTGTGCATTGCCGTGTTCAACCGGTGCACCCATTGCACGAAAGACACGTGCGGGATTGTGATCAAAATACGAGATATTGCAACAAATGTATCCCAAAGGGATTCTGCAATGTTGATTCAAGCGCAAGATATAATTGGGTTCGTCCTCAAAATACGCAAAACCAAACGTATGAAAGTCATTGATAGGTCGCTGATAATGTTTAAGAGCAAACGCAGTTACCGTTGAAGAATCTATCCCTCCACTGAGCTCTGAACCTAGCGGGTGATCCACCGAGGCTCGTACTTTCACTGCCGCATCCAAATGCGCTCGATAATACTCCACATACTCGGCCGATGATTTCATGATCAATTTCTGTGTATGAAAGACATGGTACCGCTTAACCAAGAACGTGGTTGCCGTTACGCTCAGCTGATGCCCTGGTGGTAATTTCAGTACACGTTCATAAGCTGTTTTCTCAAAATCCATAGACAAGTTGCCCAGTAAGAATTTGCTCGCCCAGACCATACAAGGACGAAGATCTAAGCCTTGTACTCGATGAAACAACGCAAGGGATGCAGAAACAACCAACCTATTTGCATCCACGTAATAATAAAAAGGGCGTGCCCCCATCTGATCTCTTGCGCAAAATAAGCGTTTTTCTCGCACATCGTACAAAGCAAAGCAAAAGTCTCCATATAAATGAGCAGTACATCCCTCTCTCCATTTGAGATAAGCCTGCAGAATCAATGCCGAGCAAGATAGGTTTACCAACGCTGATGAACGAATGCCCAACGCTTCCGCCAGCTCCTCCCGATTGTCCAAACGTGCCCAAGCTGCGATAATGGCGACAGGTGGCGTCCCTTCTGTGCAAAGCGACTGCTTTGTCTCCGTGGCTTCAGCCAACCAACAAGTCGGCTCTGACCAAGTCACCAGATGCTGATGCGTGGATGACAATACCAATTGATCGGGATCCGCTTCTAATGCTCTCCACTCGGTGGCATTGGGATGGGCTCGATAGAATAACGCGTGAATCATGGTACTCCCTTATTAGGATCCTATATACTCTCGAAACACACTGTATCCTAGGCCAAGCATGATGTCGAACCCCTGGTGCTGCCCACACTGTACTGCTCCCTTGACAACCGATCTCCATTGCAACAGGTGCAATCAACACTACCCAACACTGCAGAGCGGATTACCGGTGCTGATGAAATTCCCATCAGAGACAATCGCCGAAACCGTTGCAACTTTAAAACATGAACGACAAAAGATGGGGCACCTTCTGTTGGATTTAAAAAAACATCAACAAGCTCACCCTCAAGACAGGCCCGCGCATCTGGCCCATCTGTATCAAGCACAGGCTCATAACATCAAGATCTTGTCTGCTCTCATTCAAAGCCTACCCAACCAGGTTCCTTCCCCAAGCGCTCATCCAAGTAAAGGATATACGCGCTACACCACCTGTTTGAATTATCTAAAGCGAGACTGGCAAGCAGCCGATGAATTCGCAGAAGTTCAGCAAACAATGGACCGATTACACGGCCTACTAAAAGCCCATGACTCTGATCGCAAGATCGCTTTGGTGTTAGGTGCCGGCACCGGTCGATTTGCCTATGATCTCGCCCCCCTATTTCAACAAACAATAGCCATCGATGCCTCTATCACCATGGGAAGCCTGTACTATCAATTACTACAGTCTGATCTTCGTTTTTTTCAATTACATCTAAAAAATGCAAAAATTGCACACGATCAAGAAGAGCTGATTCACGCCTCTATCCAACACACCACCCAACACACCCACACACCGCTCTATGCGACAGCCGATGCCTGTCAATTGCCCCTAGCGCCCCATAGCGTCTCAGTCATATTTTCTATTTATTTTACGGATGTATTGCCCCTTGACACCTGGTGGCCTGAAGTAATACGTGTATTAAAACCGGGTGGGTTATTCATTCATTTTGGACCGTTGCAGTATCATTTTAAATCTTTATTTATGTGTTATGCAGCCGATGATCTCCGCACCGCTATACAACAAAGCGCCTTTGATATCCACAATGAAAATTGGGCTCCTCTCAACCACTTAAGCTCTTCCAATCACGTAGAACAACACTACCAAAATTGGAGTTTTGTAGCCGTTCATCACCCTCTTAAAAAGAGCGATGCTATGAGGGTCCAACACTCGCGGAAATAACGTTATGTACCTCTGTAAGCTGCAGATCTTTTTGAACATCTTGTGTTGAGAAATGAATCAACATAGGTGCCGCATAGCACTTTCTGGGCGTGGCCTGGGAAAGTGATTCTTGACAAACTTGAGCCGATAATTGTTCTTTCACTAAAAATACTCCCTGTATTTTAAACAACTGATTATTCATGCCGACTAAGCAGTAAGCACTACCAACATCTTCTGCTCCAACATTGATTCTACAAACACCGTCAAATCAGCCACACATTGCGGCTCATCCACAACATACTCTTCAAGCACAGAGGTACACAATGTTTGCAAAGACTGTGGAGACTTCGTCAATAATGACCAAATGCTCACGCCCACTGCATTCAGAGCATAGTACTCGCTGTTGTCTACACCCATCATGATCATTTCATCATCAATTTGCACTGCGATCACTTCTGGATTGATTGCAAGCTGACTGTGTGCACACAGTTGTTCCATACGTTCTCCATAACTTTTTAAGTGTTTGACTGTAACAGCTTGAGCTTCATCATCATGTCGATGAATGGGTGAGCTATCATCCTTATCTTTGACAATTACATGTCATCGTGGTGGGATAGTCAATATTTAAAAAAAGGAGCTCTCATGTTACAGCGCATCCCTCGAAAAATCCTCGTCTTCCTACGCTTAGCTTGGTCTCAAAAAACCTTTTTTTTTGTAAACATCGTGCTGTGTGGAATAGCCAGAGTCGCCATTCTCACCCGCCCACTGTCTCGTCTTTCACCTTATTTTGGAAAATTTCACCAGACGGCAATCCTTTCAACCATTCTATCAAACGAAGCGTGGCAGCAGGCACAACGCATCGGCCGTGCGGTACGAATGGCTGCAAAATATACACCCTGGGATTCGAGCTGTTTAACCCAAGCCATGGTTGCGGCTTTTTGGTGTAGACGATTTAAAGTTCCCCATGTATTCTACATTGGGTTTACCAAGTCCGCTGATCCGAAGAAACGTTTCGAAGGTCATGCTTGGCTGATGGCAGGTCCCATTGCCGTTACCGGAGGACAAGGAAGACTTCATTATAC
>CAMBHM010000042.1 GCA_945867185.1 Legionella genomosp. 1 | reverse complement strand
TTAACGCTTCAAGTGATTGCAGAGTGTCAAAAAAAAGGCGGTACTGCTGCGTTCATTGATGCAGAACATGCCTTGGATCCGAATTATGCAGCCAAATTGGGGGTGAATGTGGACGAACTACTCATTTCACAACCGGATACGGGAGAGCAAGCACTTGAAATCACCGACATGTTGGTGCGCTCAGCGGCTGTGGATATCGTCATCATTGACTCGGTCGCGGCCCTAACTCCCAAAGCAGAAATCGAAGGGGAAATGGGGGATACGCATGTGGGGCTTCAAGCACGCTTGATGTCTCAAGCACTTCGGAAATTAACAGCTAACATCAAGCGATCGAATACCTTGGTTATTTTTATCAATCAAATTCGCATGAAAATTGGTGTGATGTTTGGGAGCCCTGAAACCACTACTGGAGGTAATGCGCTGAAGTTTTATGCCTCTGTACGCTTGGATATTCGACGCACGGGATCAATCAAGAAAGGCGAGGAAATCTTAGGCAGTGAAACGCGAGTGAAGGTTGTAAAAAATAAAGTAGCGCCGCCGTTTAAAACCGCTGAGTTTGATATTCTGTATAACGAAGGGATTTCACGAGAAAGTGAAATCATTCATTTGGCAACAGAAATGGGGCTTATAGAAAAATCAGGGGCTTGGTATAGCTATAAGCAAGAAAAAATTGGTCAGGGCAAAGAAAATGTTCGTCAATATCTGAAAGAAAACCCCGCATTGGCAGCCAGTTTGGAGCAACAAATCAGAACAGAATACCTGGTTAAAAAAATACCAGTAGATGAGCCTTTGGTTGAATTGATGGATGAATGAGGCGTATGAAGGGGCCATACGCCTTCTGATGAGGCGTGAGCATGGCGCGCATGAATTGGCTTTGAAGTTGGCAACAAAAGGGCATGCAAAGGAGACTATTGAAGCTGCGCTTTTGTTGTGTCAGCAACGCGGATGGCAAAGTGATGCCCGCTTTGCTGAGCAACTTTGCCGTTTGCGTGTGCGTCAGGGATATGGGCCTATACGCATTCAAAAAGAACTGCAGGCGTTGCAGGTGGCGCGACCTCTCATTGACCTGGCTTTGCAAAAGGAGGCTGACCATTGGATCTCGCACGCGCTGTTAGTGTGGCAAAAAAAGATTAAAACGCTGGGTCCGTTATCCTATGTGGCGTTACAAAAACAAAAACAATTTTTATTATATCGTGGATTTACTCATGAAACGATAGAAACTGTTGTGGACTCTTTACCTACAGAAGTGGACGATTCATGTTGAAAACATCAGCAATTAGACAAGCTTTCTTTGATTACTTTACGGCAAAAGATCATCAGCTTGTGCCATCGAGTTCGCTTGTGCCTGAGAACGATCCGACCTTGTTATTTACCAATGCTGGGATGGTGCAATTCAAGGAGACTTTTTTAGGTCTTGAGTCTCGGCCCTATACGCGAGCGGTCAGTGCACAACGCTGTGTGCGGGCAGGTGGCAAACACAATGATTTGGACAATGTCGGGTATACGGCAAGACATCATACTTTTTTTGAGATGCTTGGTAATTTCAGTTTTGGAGATTATTTTAAGCGCGAAGCCATTACTTACGCCTGGGAATTTTTAACGACGGTATTGAAATTACCGCCCGAACGATTGTGGGTAACGGTCTATGAAAACGATGAGGAAGCAGCGGATATCTGGTTGAATGAGATAGGGGTTTCTAAGACGCGATTTTCCCGTTGTGGAGAAAAAGATAACTTTTGGTCGATGGGGGACACCGGGCCTTGTGGACCGTGCACAGAGATTTTTTATGATCATGGCCCAGATATTCCTGGGGGACCACCAGGGTCTGAAGAAGCTGATCTGGATCGCTACATTGAGATTTGGAATGTGGTGTTCATGGAGTTCGATCGGGATAAAGCGGGTCAGTTACACCCGTTGCCTAAGAAGTCGGTGGATACGGGCATGGGGTTGGAACGGATTGCAGCGGTTGTTCAAGGAGTACACACCAATTATGAAATTGATAGTTTTCAACAGTTGATTCAGGCGGTAGCACGCTTATCACCACAGACACCTCACTCTCATCCTTCCTTAAATGTGATTGCCGATCATCTGCGAGCCTGCTCTTTTCTTGTAACGGATGGCGTCTTGCCCAGTAATGAAGGTCGAGGCTATGTGCTACGTCGAATCATTCGACGTGCGGTGCGTCATGGACATAAGCTGAATATCTTGTCTCCTTTTTTTGCGAAATTAGTCCCTGCTTTGGTCGCTGTGATGGGGGAGGCTTATCCTGTTTTACGAGCACAACAAGTTCGGATTGAGCGGATCCTGACCCAAGAAGAGGAGCAGTTTTCACGGACGCTGGCACAAGGCATGCGTTTGTTGGACGATCAATTGCAAGGGTTGTCGTCGTCGGTGATTCCAGGAGAGATTGCTTTTAAATTATACGACACGTATGGATTTCCCGTCGATTTAACAGAAGACGTTGCGCGCGAGCAGGGGTTATCGGTTGATAAGCCTGCGTTTGACGCGTGTATGCAGCAACAACGCTTGCAGTCACAAGCGAGTAGTGCTTTTCAAGCCGATTATGATAAAACGGCAGCCTTGACGGTTACTTCGACTTTTCAAGGGTATGAGCAGGATGTGCTTGAGAGTACTGTGTTGATGATTCAGATCGACGGGCAGTCTACCAAGGTGATCAAGGCAGGCTCAAAGGCCGCCATCATTTTACAAGAGACCCCTTTTTATGCTGAAAGCGGTGGTCAGGCTGGAGATCATGGATTGTTGATAGGGAAAGAAGCCGTATTTCGAGTTGATGACACGAAAAAAGTAGAAGAAGCCATCGTGCATCATGGGGAGCTGATATCGGGGGTATTGTCTGATACTGAGATCGTACGTGCTGAGATCGATGTAGCACGACGAGCTGCTATTCGGCTGAATCATACAGCGACCCACTTATTACATGAAGCGTTAAAACGCACTGTGGGATCGCATGTACAACAAAAGGGATCGCTCGTGGAAGCTTCTCGAGCTCGATTTGATTTTTCGCATGATAGGGCGTTGACGACAAAACAATGTCAAGACGTAGAGTGCTTGGTTAATGAACGCATTCGGGCCAATGATGAGGTGGTCACGACGCAGATGTCTATTACAGAAGCAGAGCAATCAGGAGCGGTTGCTTTATTTGGTGAGAAATATGGAGATAGGGTACGGGTGCTCAGTGTGTCGCAATTCTCGAAAGAGTTGTGTGGGGGCACACATGCAAGACGCACTGGTGACCTTGGGCTGTTTAAGATCCTTTCAGAATCAGGGATTGCCAATGGCGTACGACGCATTGAATTTGTCACAGGACAAGCGGCTTTACAGCAGGTTCAGGCTGACGCTCTGCAGTTGGAGTCGGTGGCAACATTATTAAAAGCAAGGACCGAGGAACTCCCAGGAAAAATAACGCAGCTCTTGGCTGAGGTCACGCGCCAAGGCAAAGAACTGACGCATCGTAAGCAATGGGCGGCCATTCAAGCAGGGCAAACGCTTTGTTTAGAAGTGCAAACCCTGCATGATATTCAGTGGTTAGTCAAGCAAGTGGGTGCAGTGGATCCAGAGGATTTGCGAACCATGATGGATCAACTAAAATCTAACTTAACTCGTGCCGTCGTGGTCTTGGTAGGGGTGACGCAAGATAAAATAAATGTGATGGCTTCTGTCAGCAAAGTATTGTTGAAAGGCTCTTTTCCAACAGCGGTTACACTCGTACAACTGCTCTGTGGAAAAGGCGGCGGACGTCCTGACGCGGCACAAGGAGGCAGTGTGCTCCCAACTGATTTGCAAGAGAGGCTGGCAAAGATAGAAGAGCTGATCACACTGTCCCCAGTCGTTTCCAAATAAAAAAAGGGAGATGACATAGCACGGCCATGAGGGATCTCCAGAAAAAAGGATAATAAATAAGCCGTTTTTTTGCTTCTAATGCTCGCCAACAGGCCTTGGCCGTGGAGGTGGGGGAAGCTGCATAAAAAATACCTGGGACGCCGTAAGTCAAATGCGTGTCGATGTATCCTAACCTGGCGATAGTGATCTGTTGGGTTGGGGTGGCACGTTGTTGGAGGCCTTGTAAATAGACTTCAACAGCGGCTTTGCTGGCTCCATACAGGCTATTCTTAGCACGCCCTTTGCATGCGGCCACAGAGCTTAAAAAAATCACATGATGAGCGGTTTGTTTTTTTTGCCAATAAGCATTGATCACGGATATGATGTTTGTGATGTTGACCGTGATTAATTCAGAAATAGTATCGTGGGTGAGTGTATCGTTAGGTGCCATCATACCTTGGGCGATGAAGAGATCCGCATTTTTAGTGTGCATGAGACGTTGAGTGAGCGGCGTCAATGGCTGGTTTTCATGCACAACCAGATGCTCGCAAGAAACAGGGTATCTCAGTGTGAGATCAGCCTCCAGTATAGCGAGTTGCAGTGCATCACGGCCAACTAGGATTAACCTATAGTTTGCTTCTGCTGCAAGTTGAGCAAAGGCCTCGGCAATGTGGGAGGTGGCGCCTAGGATAATCCAAGTTCGTTTTTTCATAAGGTGCTTCGTCCTGTTTAAAGGTCTAATCGTTTACTGAGATCAGATTGCATGGGGCTGTGATAGCGAGATACCACAGTATGAAAGGACTCGTAGTTGGGGTACATGGTCCTGAATTGTTTGGGTGTCAATAGCAAATCTTTGGCAAGATAGATTTTTCCAGGTAGCGTTGCAATATGTTGATTCATGGCGGCGATGGCAAGACGGGATTTTCTATTGTGAATAAAATCAATGGCAAATGTGAAGCCAGGCTCTGTGAATGACAATAACCCTAGGCCTGCTTTTGTAAAATATTTCAGAACCGCCAGTGTGGGTGTGGCTTGATGGGTTCGAATAAGGGCGATGAGCGTTTGTATGGTTTGAAGTGCGATCGCAGCATTGAAAACAGCTTGAAATTGTAATACACCCTGTTTCCCATATAAATATTGCCAGTGTGGCAGGGCATCCAAGGGGTTATTGTAGGCCCAAAGCGCTTCTGTTTTTGGAGCGGTACTTTTGAAATGAAAATAAGCGCGATTAAAACACCTCATTCCAGCTGCTGTGATGAGACGAATAGGTACTGGCGGCATGCTGAATCGGGGCTGTATGGGGAGATGATGTGCGTTATCTTGAATATGTGTTGCAAACGAGAGAAGGGCTTGCATTTCTGGGCTCAGCAGATTTATCCATGCTGCTTGATAATCAGCTGTCACGCCCTCTTGTTGCATAGAGTCTAGTAAAGGGCCCCATTGGGTGAATTGTTGCGTGTGAGTGGTGACCGTTCGAGATGCTTTTTTAAGGCGAATGGCCACGCGTTTGATGATCCCTGTTAATCCCAAGCCCGCAATGGTTGCAAAAAACAAATCGGGATGTTCTTCTTTGCTGCAGCGTAAGGAACTCGCACCTACTTGAAGATCCAGCCAGGCTATATGATCTCCTAGGTTGCCCTGGTGTGGGTTGTTTTTTCCATGGATATCGTGTGCGATACCGCCGCCTAAAGTTGCCTGCAGGGTGCCTGGTAGAACGGGAGGAATGAAGTCCCGATGGATTAACAATAAATCCGAGAAGGTTACACTGCTTTGGCAGACGGCAATACCACTTTGATCATCAAAGGATAAGAGATGATTGAAGCGGGACATGTCGATGACGATGGATTGATCGTGTACACAAGAGTCGCTGTAACTAAGACCATGCCCACGAGCAAGCATATGCTTATTGGGGTGTTCTAAGAGAATAGTTTGTAGTTGGTTTTCTTTGTCTGGACGAAAGGTAGGCGACTCAGTATGGATGATGCGGCTAAAATGGCTGAAGGGTCGTTTCTTTGAGCGCATGGCTGGATCTTTATTTTGATTATTTTCAACTATACTGAAGTAGTTCTTATGAAAAGTCATGTGACAGGGAGGTATTGTGATGAAACGGATCGTTATTGTAGGATGGGTAGCCTGTTTTCCTGCTTTTTTACAGGCAGCTGACTTGCCTAATGTGATCAATGCAAATGATGCAAATACTCAACGAATGTGTGTGGAGCGTGCTGTGAATGACTGTATCAATACAATTTGTCTGAATTCGCCCGATCGCAGTTGTACTGATAATTGTCAAAGCGTGGCAGAAAACAAGTGTAAGGCAATGCAAGAATAATGATCGCCCCCCGATCTAAGGAGCAGCTGATGACACTAAAGGATCTTACTCAAGAGGGGTTAGTGAAGGCAAATGCCATTCTGGTTAAGCGTATCGCGCATCATTTGTTAAGTCGATTGCCACAATCCATTCAATTGGACGATTTGGTTCAGGCCGGCATGTTGGGGTTACTTGAGGCCGTTCGTCATTATGATGATACGAAAGGGGCCTCGTTTGAAACCTATGCTGGGATCCGCATTCGGGGGTATATGTTGGATGAAGTACGCCGGAACGATTGGGTTCCGCGTTCGGTGTATCGAAATGCACGGATGGTGTCTAAAGCGGTACGTGTGGTTGAGAATCGTTTTGGGCGAGAAGCGAAAGATCATGAAGTGGCAGAAGAGTTGGGGATTGATTTAAATGAATATCACCTCATGTTGAGTGACTCAGCGAGCGCGCATGTGTGTGGGTTTGATGACTTGGGTGTAACCGATGATTTCTTCAGGGATGAGGCACATGGTGCCTCCACGGAGCCGCATGTGAGTGTGCAGCAGGCAGACACGAAAACGCGTTTGGCACAGATCGTGGATGGATTACCAAAAAATGAACGGTTGGTCTTGTCACTTTATTATGAGCAAGATCTGAATTTAAAAGAAATCGGTGAGGTGCTGGGCGTCAGTGAGTCGCGGGTATCACAAATTCACAGTCAAGCCACCCATCGCATTCGTGCGCGCTTGCCTCAAGCATTATGTTGAACATTATCAAAGCACTTGATGTGAACTATTTATTAAAATATTTGAGTCCGCGTCCAAGAGATTGTCATAAAGGCGACTTTGGACATGTACTGATCATAGGTGGAAATGTAGGTTATTCTGGTGCAGTCCGACTTGCGGGGGAAGCCTCGTTACGTGTGGGAGCGGGGCGTGTCAGTATTGCAACACATCCAGCACATGCCGTTTCCTTGAATGTATCTTGTCCTGAATTAATGTGCCATGGTCTCTCTAACGTTGAAGATTTAAATAAATTATCAGAGCAAGCCACCTTCATTGTCATTGGACCAGGCTTAGGAACAGATGAGTGGAGTGACTCGTTATTGGAGATAGTACTGAAGTGGAAAGACAAACCAATGCTTCTGGATGCAGACGCGTTAAATCTTTTGACAACAACTAGAATAGGTACGTGTCGTAAGAATTGTATTTTTACCCCACATCCCGGAGAAGCTGCAAGATTACTTGATACGACCCCACAAACAATACAAAAAAATCGCTTTGCTGCTATTAATAAATTACATAACTTGTTGGGTGGTGTGATTGTATTGAAAGGTTCGGGGACTTTACTCTCATCATCTATCAATAGGGTTGAAATTTGTTATGCTGGAAATCCTGGAATGGCTACAGCAGGAATGGGAGATGTACTAAGTGGTGTTATCGCGGGCCTTGCGGCTCAAAAAATTCCATTAGTTGATGCTGCGAAATTAGGTGTTTTAGTCCATGCTATGGCAGGTGATTTATCGGCAGTTGAAAAAGGAGAGCGAGGAATGATAGCTTCCGATCTTATGTCTGGTTTGAGAAAGATAGTCAATACGTAAGGATCGCGCCCGAAATAACTTCCTATTCTTTCACAAAATTCAGGCGGATCGACGGCTTTGAGGCATCCCCAGTGATGTCACTTTTATCTGTTTTTTTGTATCGCGGCAATGGATAAGAAACAAAATTGTCAGGGTACGCAGTGGAATGGGTCGTTTTTTTACCGATCAATTTAGGGCGAGATCAGTCTGGCTCCTTGCGCACTTTCCTTGTACAATCTAATGTTTTTCTCCGTACAGCTAAGGGATCTCTCATGTTGGAAATCAATCAAACGAAACTGATGTTGCTTGATCTAGAAAAGCGGGTATTGGCCCTTCGGGGGTATCTTTGACGTTGATTCGAAACGGGAACGACTTGAAGAAGTGATTTGTGAGTTAGAATCAGCGACCATTTGGGAGAACCCCTCGCGAGCAGAAGGCTTAGGACGTGAGCGTGCGCAGTTAGAGTCGCTTGTTCATCCATTACAGCAGTTGGGTCAGTCTTTGGCTGATTTATCTGATTTATTTGAAATGGCGCGTGCAGAAGACGATGAAGAGATCATGCATGAAGTAGCAACGGAGGTTGATGTTATAGAAAAACAAGTCGCGACGTTGGAATTTCGTCGGATGTTCTCTGGAAAAATGGATCAATCGAGTGCTTTTTTGGATCTTCAATCAGGTTCTGGGGGTACAGAAGCACAAGATTGGGCTAATATGTTGCTGCGGATGTATTTGCGATGGGGTGAGCAGCATGGATTTACGATGACGTTGATGGAGTGCTCTTCAGGCGAAGTAGCGGGTATTAAAAGTGCCACCATTCATGTGGTTGGTGAGTATGCGTACGGCTGGTTGCGTACGGAGACAGGCGTTCATCGACTCGTTCGAAAGTCGCCTTTTGACTCAGGTAATCGTCGTCATACCTCTTTTGCGGCGGTGTTTGTTTCTCCAGAAGTGGATGATAACATTGAAATTGAAGTGAACCCCGCTGATTTGCGTATTGATACTTACCGTGCCTCGGGTGCCGGTGGTCAGCATGTGAACCGTACGGATTCAGCGGTACGACTGACGCATTTACCGACGGGGGTTGTGGTGCAATGTCAAACAGACAGAAGTCAGCATAAAAACAAAGATCAAGCCATGAAACAATTGCGGGCTAAATTGTATGAGTTAGAATTACAAAAGAAACAAGCAGAACAGCAATTGTTGGAAGCGACCAAGTCAGACATTGGGTGGGGGGCGCAAATACGTTCGTATGTGCTCGATCAATCGCGGGTAAAAGATCTGCGTACTGGTGTTGAAACAAGTAATACCGAGGCCGTTTTAGATGGCGCCCTCGATCAATTCATTGAAGCCAGTTTAAAGGCAGGAGTAACTGTTACATGACTAGTCCCCTATTAGATGAGAGCGAAGTATACCGTATTCGTAAGCAAAAATTAGCCACACTTCGGGAAGAAGGGTTTCAGTTCCCCAATCATTTTCGTCGAAGTGCTTTGGCAGCTGATATAACCGCACAATATGCCTCCTGTTCAAAAGAAGAGTTGGAAGTAAAGCAAATACGGATCTCTGTAGCAGGTCGCATTGTACTAAGGCGGGTGATGGGAAAGGCAAGTTTTGTGCATATTCAAGATGTATCGGGTCGTTTGCAATTATATTTTAAACAAAATGATTTGCCTGATTCTTATGAGCAATGTAAGCATTGGGATCTCGGGGATATCATTGGTGTGAGTGGTTTTTTATTTGTAACACAGACAGGTGAACTGACAGTGCATGCAGATGCCATTGTGTTACTCACTAAAGCCCTTCGCCCATTACCCGATAAATTTCATGGATTGGTTGAGAAGGAACTCTGTTATCGCAAGCGCTATGTGGATTTGATAGTCAATGAAGAGACCCGCAGCACGTTTTTGATGCGCTCTCGTCTTATTACAGCTTGTCGACAGTTCATGACTACCCATCAGTTTTTAGAAGTAGAAACGCCCATGATGCACCCCATCCCAGGGGGTGCGGTGGCCCGTCCTTTTGTGACGCACCATAATGCGTTAGATAGGGAGATGTTTTTACGGATTGCGCCAGAGTTGTATTTAAAACGGCTGGTGGTTGGCGGCTTTGAGCGTGTCTATGAGATCAATCGAAACTTTCGTAACGAAGGGGTGTCGACGCGCCATAATCCAGAATTCACCATGATGGAGTTTTATCAAGCCTATGC
>CAMBHM010000041.1 GCA_945867185.1 Legionella genomosp. 1 | reverse complement strand
AGCTGCAATGAAAGAGTTAGATTCAGGAAACGTAAAAACGTATGATTCCATGCAAGATTTGTGGAGTGAAATAGATAATGGTTAATGTATTAAAACTTGCCCCAAGCGCCAAGTTTAAAAAGGATTTAAAAAGAGTAACGAGGCAAGGGAAAAATCGAGAATTCATTGATAATATTATTGAAAAATTACAGCACAAAGAGCCGTTACCACAAAAAAATCGTGACCATCTTTTAGTAGGAGATTACAAAGGCTATAGAGAATGCCATATTATGCCTGATTGGTTATTAATTTATCGTATTACAAATAATAATTCTTTGGAGTTATTGGAGCTAACAAGAACAGGATCACATTCGGAATTATTTAAGTAATTTGGCTATTTACATGATAGGCAAGAAGTGTTTCCTAAATCGATTAGTAGACAACATGTCTACTAATTCACGAAAAAACGATTTAGGAGACCGTGTATTTCATGTTTTTTAGTCTGTCTACTAATTTATAAATTCTAAAGCCAATCAAGCACTTCTTTTGCATAATAGGTGATGATGATCTGTGCGCCAGCACGGTGAATGGCGGTAAGTACCTCCAACACGGCAGAGGGCTCGTCTATCCACCCTTTTTCTGATGCTGCTTTCAGCATGGCGAACTCACCGCTCGTATGGTAGGCCGCTAAAGGCAGGTGAGGGAAAGCCTCTTTGATGCGGCAGATGATATCAAGATAGGTGTGAGCAGGTTTCACCATGAGCATATCAGCGCCTTCTGCACAATCTAACGCACACTCATATAAGGCTTCATGCACATTGGCATGGTTCATTTGATAACCACGCCTATCCCCTGTTTTAGGCGCGCCTTCAGCGGCCTGTCGAAACGGGCCGTAGAAGGCAGAAGCATATTTAACGGCATAACTTAAAATGGGGAGTTCCGGGAATCCGGCTTCATCTAATGCTTTTCTAATCCATTGCACCATGCCATCTATGCAGCCACTGGGGGCTATTATATCCGCTCCTGCTTTTGCAAAGCTGACAGCTGTTTTCGCTAGTAACGGAAGAGTTGTATCATTGTCTACCGAATTATTAAATAATATTCCACAGTGGCCATGATTGGTGTATTCACATAGGCAAAGATCAGCCATCACGAGGAGTTCAGGGGCCTGTGCTTTGATTTGACGGATGGCAGATTGGATAACACCCTCTGAGGCATAAGCTTCTGAACCCACTTCATCTTTATGCGCGGGGATGCCAAACAACATCACTTGTTTAAGCCCGAGTGTCAAAAGAGTGTCTACTTCTTCTTTTAGATCATTCAAGCTCAGTTGAAAATGCCCTGGCATGGAGAGAATGGGACATTTACTTTGTAAATTTTCTTTGATGAACAACGGGAGAACCAGGTGATCAGGGCGTAGGTGGATCTCTTGTACCAGAGCTCGAAGCGCGGGTGTTTTGCGGAGACGTCTTAAGCGTGTCGTTGGAAATGAAGCTGGTTGTATCATCGTCAGTCTCTCCTAAGCCCAGGGGTGTAAGAGCTTGATAGCAGGTTTTAGGAGTTTGGTGAATAAGGAGTGTTTCACATGCATTTTGATAGAAAATAATTGAAATGTTTCCATTTTACTACACAGCACCTCATCACTGGTTTTTAAAGCATCCACAAGATTCAACCGAAACGCATCGACAGCAAGCCAATGTTCGCCGGTGGCAACTGCATCCATATCTAATTGGGGACGATGAGCGAGGACATGTGCTTTAAAGGTCTGATGAATCTGCTCGATGTCTTCTTGGAATTTTTTTCGGCCTTTTTCGGTGTTTTCTGCAAATAAAGTAAGGGTACGCTTGTATTCACCGGCAGTTAAGAGTTCAACATCAATGTTATTTTTATTCAGCAAGCGATGAAAATTAGGCAGTTGTGCCACGACCCCAATCGAACCGATGATAGCAAATGGTGCCGCGATGATTTTATTAGCAACGCATGCCATCAAGTACCCACCACTGGCAGCGACAGTATCAATGCAGGCAGTCAGTGGAATGTTCTTATCTCGCAATCGTTGTAATTGAGCGGCAGCAAGACCATAGCCATTCACAGAGCCCCCTGGGCTTTCTAGTCTTAGGCATACTTCATCATCTTTGCCAGCAATAGATAACACAGCAGTGATTTCATCACGCAATGCATCGACTTGTGAGGCTTTGATGTCGCCTGCAAAATCCAGCACGAACACAGTTGGTTTTATTGTTTTGTTTTTTTTCTTTCTTTTTGATTTTTTTTTGAAGATCTCTTTTTTCATGCGGTCGGTGAGGTTCTCATAATGTTCATTCAAGGAGATAATGGAGAGTTTGGGCTTGGGGTTTCGCCCAATGGAGATAAGTCCCACAAAAAGCAATAGCAAGGCGATGACGATGGTGATGGATTCTAGTAGAAATAGGCCATAGTGTGTGACAAACGACATGATATGCCTCAAAGAGTAATAAATGGTGTTGATTATCCTTGTGGTGACGCAACTCTGCAAGTGAAAATCATGTCCTATTCAGGAGATCTCTATCCAAGGTGCTTGGGAGCTTCTAAATATGGCCTGATTTAAATAAGAAACTCGTTGCCAAGCCTGCCAAAAGACCAAACAAATGTCCTTCCCAAGAAACCCCTTTTTTTTGGGGGAAGATACCTAAAAAAATCCCTGCGAAATAATAGAGACTCAAACCACCCAGAATAAACGCGGTTAAGGTCCCTTCTTGATAAATACCACTCACAAGCAGCGCCCAATAGCCTGTGATGACTGCACTTGCTCCAATGTACAAGCCAGATCTGGCAAAGCACCAGATCAAGCTACCACTGATTAAGATGATGTAAAACGTGGCATATAGAAAATAAGGCAGGCCGTGCATCAAGAGGAAGTCACTTAATATCAACAGTGGAATAGAATTAAAAAACAGATGATTGAAGTTGGCATGCAGAAAGGGCGCAAAGAGAATGCCAGGAAGTCCGTAAAGCTGTCTTGGAACTATTCCGAACGCAAGTAAACGATTGCCTGTTGCTTGTGACAGAAAAAAGAGGATCCAAAGGACACACAGAATAGCCATCAAAAAACGTGCGTGCGATTGCGTTTGCAGAACAATAAGGGTGACGCTGGCATTGAGTTCATTTAACATAAAAGGCCTCGTTTTGTACTAAAATATGTCATATTGTATTTTAGATCGCAAGTAATGTGTCCTCGGGATCCCTCGCGATAATGTCCCCCTTTAACTCGCCTTTGGCAAGACGGATCGTAATGGTATCTCCAAGCTGTACTTGGTCAGTTGATCGGATAACGCTGGAATGATGCGTGACGATGGCATAGCCTCGGCTGAGTGTGGCCAGAGGGCTTAGGGCATATAACGTGAGTTGTTGTTCAGTCAATTGTTGTTTACGAAAGAGTAGATGTTTGTTGATTGCTTCTAATAGTCTGCGTACCAATTCGTTTCTTTGAAGAGCAATTTGTTGCAATTGATGTTTAGGATGTAGGGTGGATAGTCGCAGGAGGATCATCTGTAGGATCTGTTGCTTGTTAAGGATGGTTTGACGAATCGATTGATGGAGATGGCGTATGTGATAATCGAGTGATTGGCTGTGGGTATTGATGAGGACATGGGGGGATGTGATTTTTTGAACATGTCTATCCAGTTGCCATTGTTTTTCTTTTAAGATTCGCAGCATGCCTCTTAGAAGTTGTGTTTCGATAAAGCGTAAACTTGTTAATAATTCAAGTCCATTGGGGGTTGCGGCCACGGCGGCTGCAGTGGGTGTTTCGGCCCTGAGATCGGCTACAAAATCTGAGATGGTAAAATCTGTTTCATGCCCGACGCCCGAAATGATGGGGATCTGACTTGCGGCAATCGCATGGGCTAAACGTTCGTCGTTGAAGGCCCACAAATCTTCGATGCTACCACCGCCTCTCGCTAAGAGCAGCACATCACAGCGGTTGTTTCGGTTGGCTTGTTCGATACGTTCTATCAATTGCCTAGGGGCCTCTACACCTTGTACCTCAGAGGCATAAATCAGGACAGCTGCGATTGGGAAACGGCGAGCCAGGGTGCTTAACATATCACTGAGGGCAGCCCCATTGGCTGAGGTGATGATCCCAATACACTGCGGATAGGTAGGGATTTGCTTTTTACGAGAGATCTCAAATAAACCAAGGGCTGCCAATTTGATCTTGAGGGCTTCAAATTGACGATAGAGATTGCCGATACCTGCTTCCTCTAATAGGTCTACAATGAGTTGATAATCGCCACGCGCCTCATAAAGGCTCACTTTCCCCCGGACAACCACGTGTTGGCCATCCTTTATGGTATTGGTATGGCGGTGTTGATTGCGAAAATACACACAGCGTACCTGTGCTGAGGCATCTTTCAGCGTAAAATAAAGGTGCCCGGAAGCAGGTTTGCTGACATTAGATAACTCTCCCTCTACTTGAATGGATCCCATTTCATGCTCTAGCCAAGATCGAATATGTCGATTGAGTTCTGTTACGGAGAGGACAGGGGGGGAGGGGATCATGATAACTCTTGGTAGTGAGGAAGGAGGATAGCGTATCAAAAGGATACGCGGGGTGAAAGTATAAATAATATTGACGCGTTGGGCTCAAAATTGAGGTATAATCTACCACTTATTTTTATGAAGTGACTTGAATCAGCATGCGAATTGAAAAAGTAGTGATTATCATTCCGACTTATAATGAGGCATTGGTGATTGAAGACACCTTGTTGGCCCTGTTTCAGACGATAGCGTCTATTGTATCGCATGAAGTCCAGGTGCTTGTGTTTGATAGCTGCTCAACAGATGATACCGCAGCGCGTGTTCGTGCGATGCAAGATACCAATGATCGTTTGTATCTTCAGACAGAGCCCAGTAAATCGGGATTGGGTTCTGCTTATTTACAAGCCATGCGATTTGCCTTGGAGGAGATGTCGGCTGACTTGGTGGTGGAGTTTGATGCGGATTTGTCGCATCAACCGCATTATATCCCGTTGATGCTTGAAAAAATGAAGACTCATGATGTAGTAGTGGGTAGTCGCTATGTGATAGGAGGCAGTATTCCTAAAGCGTGGGGTTGGCATCGTAAATTGTTGTCTGTGCTTGGAAATAAGGTGGCGCGATGGTTTTTAACATCAAAATATAAAGATTTTACCAGCGGTTTTCGCATGACTCATCGGCGGGTTCTCGAGACCGTATTGCCCACCGCTTTTTTATCCAACCACTATGCGTATAAAATTGAACTGATGTGGTTGTTACATCGAAAAAAAGCCCGTATCGCTGAATACCCTATTGTTTTTGTTGATCGGGAAAAAGGCGTAAGCAAACTGCCTACTAATAGTATTCTCGACTCGTTACGAGTCCTGTCCGTGTTGCGTTTTAATGCCCTGCAAGGGTATTTGAAAATGTGCTTGGTGGGGCTTTCTGGGGTTCTAGTGCAATGTGTTTTATATAATGTGTTGCGCCAAACGATGCCGCCTATCCAAGCGGCTCAATGTGCAATATTTGCAGCCATCGTCAATAATTTTTTATTAAATAATCGCTTTACTTTCAAAACGGCTATGACAAGGGCTCAATGTTTTAAATCGCTTGGCTTGTTTATTGGGTATTCTTTAATGATGGTCGGTGCGCAGAGTTATTGGTTACACTTAGGATTAAAATATTTTGGGCAGGGCGGGCTTCAAGAAAACATCACGCTCCTGAGTGGTATTATTCTAGGATCACTACTCAATTACTTGATTTATTCTCGCTTGATTTGGCGTCAAAACCCTACTATTTCTTCAGCCGCACCACTTGATAATAATACGGTGTAATAGGAGTGCCTGTGACTTGGCTTTCTGCCCAAATCACACGTAAGGGGGAGGCTGTCAACGTGGTTGCTTTGAGGATCTCATTTTGAAAATCATGCGCATCTTTGGAAACCAGTAGTACGGTTTGTCCTGAGACCGAATCCTTTGGCGCCCAAAATTGGTACATCAGACTGGATTCTCCGAATATATGACGTCCGACGATTTGGTAAGACTGTACGATGTCGTGATGTGTGAGTAATTTTTCCTGATAAAAAGTAAGTTCACTACCGATGTTGTAGAGATCCAGCGGTACGATGATAGGCTTGGTGTGAGTGGTTGCGGCAATGTTGTCTGCTATTTGATGAATTTGAAGGGTAAAACGCTGCCAGGCAATGAATTTACTGAAAAATCGTTTGTAGAGTAGTGGCGGTTTGGAGAAATCTAATACCCATAATGCAGCGCCATAGCATGTTAACAATAAGATTCCTGTGATGATCCAATGTGTTCTTGCCTGCTTTTTTTGTTCTATCAGCAAAGCAAGCCAGGGAACGAGGGCTAAAAATAACGGCCCAATCCAATTGAATTTTAGTCCGTGAGCGAGACTATATACTCCAAAAAAAAGCAAAGGAATGATCGTATATATTTTTAGAAATCGTTTGTTGTGTTCAAGTGTGTCGGCGTTTTTTTGACCTGGTCTGGTGAGATCCCATAAGCCGATGATGCCTGCAGGCATTAAGAAAAATAGAGTCAATCCCAGGAACTGATGAAAAGAGAAGTGAACGGTATCCTGTAACCGACGCGTGGTTTGGAAGGTGAGGGAGATCCAATCATGGGTGGCATTCCAATATAAGACGGGTGTAAAAAGAAGTGTTGCAAAGAGGACTGCGAGATAGGGTTCTTTACGTAGAAACCAATTCCGTGCCGTTGGGATATAACATAGATAAAAAAAAGTAGTGAGAACCAATAAACCAATCGTATATTTAGATAAGAGGCCAAGACCTAGCCAAAGGCCTGCAAGATACCAAGCCTGGGTACGATTTAAGATAAGTGCGCGATACAGGTAATATAGGGTTGCAGACCAACAGACAATAAGAGGTTGATCAGGCGTTATAATCAACGCATGTAAAAAGAAAAAAGGAAGTATAGAAAGCAACAAGATAGCATAAGGCCCTGCTTTTTTTGAAATAAGCGTAGTCAGCTTGAAACTAAAAAAACAAGTGAGTAGCCAGCAGAAGAAGGAAGGGATACGGACTGCACATTCGTTGGTGCCGAATAATAAAGTGCTTATTTTGATAAGCAGGGCGACCATTGGAGGATGATCAAGATAACCAAAATCCAAATGTTCAGCATAATTCCAATAGTACGCCTCTTCAACGAGTAAATCGGTTGAGCCCAGTGAAAAGAGTCGAATGAAAAGGCTGATGGTGATGAGCGACCCGATGATCCAGGATATGTGATATTTTGGATGGTCAAGCACTAGTAATTCCAAATGAAATTGGGCAGAATGATCTGGGATTTTGAACGCCCATTTTAACAGTGTTTTAGGGTTTGTCTATAAAAAGCTAAGGGGATTGTAATGAAGATGAAATTGGCTGTGGTGGCTATGAGCGTTGTGATGTCGACGTCTATGGCAGCAACAGAAGCACCAGCACTGACAACGGACACAGATAAATTGTCCTATAGCATTGGTTCGGATTTAGGTAAAAACTTCAAACGCCAAGGGATTGATGTGAATGCTACCATCATGGCTCGTGGGATTCAGGATGGATTATCGGGGGGCTCTTTATTATTGACCGAGCAACAAATGAAAGACGTGCTCGCTCAATTTCAGAAAAATTTAATGGCCAAACGCGCTGCTGAATTCAATAAGAAATCTGAAGAAAACAAGGCTAAGGGCGAAGCTTTCCTTACTCAAAATAAAGTTAAGCCTGGTGTTGTAGCCTTGGCTGATGGGTTGCAATATAAAGTGATTACTGCGGGTACTGGCGCAAAACCTGGAAAAGAAGATACGGTCACAGTGGAATATACGGGCCGTTTGATTGGTGGTGACGTATTTGACAGCACTGAAAAATCTGGTAAACCTGCGACATTTAAATTATCACAGGTTATTCCAGGATGGACTGAAGCATTACAACTGATGCCCGCAGGATCAACCTGGGAGGTGTATGTGCCAGCGGCTTTGGCTTATGGATCTCGCAGTGTGGGAGGACCTATTGGGCCCAATGAAACATTGGTCTTTAATATTCATTTAATTTCCGTGAAGAAATAGCCAGGACTTCTTCTTAAAGGCCTCGCACAGTATAGAAGACAGGGTGTCACCAGCCACACCCTGTCTTCTTGCTTCGATCTGTCGATGTTGGAAGTGAGGGTTACATGAAAGAAAGAGCATGATCAGCCTAAAAGCCATGAACAAACGTCTTTTGATTGTTTTTATGCTGGGATTTTCTTCAGGACTACCACTCGCCTTATTGAGCAGCACTCTGCAAGCATGGTTTTCCAATGCAGGGATGTCTTTATGGGCAACTGGATCATTGAGTTTGCTAGGGTTGCCGTATGCCTGCCGAACCTTGTGGGGCCCTTTGTTAGATCGCTATACACTGTTTTCTTTGGGGAAACGTCGCAGCTGGATGCTCGTCATGCAGGCTTTTTTGTTGCTGGGTTTTAATACCATGGCATGGTTATCGCCAACCTCTTCACCCTCCTGGATGGCCCTATTGGCTTTTTTCCTAGCTTCTTGTTCAGCAACGCAAGATGTCGCGATCGATGCGCACCGAACAGAATATTTACCCATCGATGAGCATGCGTTAGGCGCGTCATTGGCTGTATTAGGGTATCGATTAGCGTTATTAATGGCAGGAGGGGTAGCGCTTATCATGGCTTCCCATGTTGGCTTTGCGATGGCTTATCGAATCATGGGATTTTTGATGGTGCTAGGGATGCTAGCCACGCTGTGGAGCACAGAACCATCGATGCCGATTGTAAATAAAATTTCATTGGGACAGGCATTCATAGATCCGTTGAAGGAAATATTATCTCGCCAGGGTATTTTTGCATTATTTTTATTCATATTCTTTTATAAATTGGGTGAAGCCTTTACGACCACCTCGAGCGGCATTGTGATGCCATTCTTGATCCAGGGGCTTGGCTTTTCCCTGGATGTAGTCGGGTATGTGAACAAAGTCATGGGAGTGACTTCTGTCGTATTAGGGGGGGTATTGGCAGGCATTTTATTATTGCGATGGTCGCTTTATAAATCGCTATTTCTCTTTGGATCATTGCAAGCACTGACCCAAATTTTCTTTATTCTTCTGGCGATGGCCGGTAAAAATGTTTCATTACTGGCAGTCGCCGTAGTTTGTGATAATTTCGCAGCCGGCATGAGTTCAACGGCACTGGTGGCATTATTCATGCGCATAGTAGACAAGCGATATACTGGCACACAGTTTTCTATGTTGGTTGCCATTTCAACCATTCCTAGAATTGTGTCAGGACCTATTGCTGCCTTTGTTCAGTCATGGGTGGGGTGGGTAGGGCTTTATCAACTATCTTTTTTACTTGCATTCACCTTTATACCGTTTTTGATTTTTATCCATCAAAAAAAAGTCGTAGATGGAAAGGATGTTTTTTTCGAATGCGTTTGCTCAAGCTCGCACTGGTCGAAATAGCTGCCTCTTTACATTAGGTATTTTTATGAAAAAATTAAATTGGAAGATGCTATGCGTGGTTTGGTTTACAGTGTCATTGGCGCAGGCGCAACCAACCACTTGTCCTGACTCTAATAGTGGTGCTTTGCAGCAAGGAGAAATTCCGTTGCCATGGCAGTTCAATCCTTTTTCGGAACAGGTTCCTAAGAAAAACAGTCCTGCTCAGTTTTATCGCGCTACTATTTTAGTAGCGGGGTATGGGCGTGGGGTGACGTGCGCTTATAAGGATACAGAGGGGTACTACTCTATTTGGTGGCAAGTCAATGTCAAAATCCCAGCCCCTATTGACTATGCTTGGCGCGATACATTAGGTGGGTTTGAGTGTACTGGTGAACGTGAAGGTTGCGTGTTTTATCCAGCATCCCGGTAGCTCCGAAAAATGCTGATGGGGTTGTTCCGCCGGGTGCGCGACCTCTTGAATCAAGTGCACCAGCACCTCCC
>CAMBHM010000040.1 GCA_945867185.1 Legionella genomosp. 1 | reverse complement strand
GGATCATCAAGGATTCTGCTTTTTGATAAGCCAAAGCAGGACTTACCCCATCAATGAGTAGCGGTAGGGCGAGATTTTCAAGGGCCGTTAAGGCAGGGAATAAGTGTAGGTGTTGAAATAGAAAACTGATGTGTGTGGCTCGAAAGGCTACTTTTTTTGGGGCGGGCATTGTAAATAAGTTCTGGTCGCAGATCTGACAGATCCCATCGTCTGGAGCCAAAATCCCGCCGGCTATCATCAGTAGAGTTGTTTTGCCACATCCGGAGGGGCCGACAAGCATGCCTATTTCCCCTGGATCCAAAGTAAGAGAAACCTGCTCTAAAACAGACACAGAGGCTTTACTGATGGGGTATCGTTTAGAAATGTTAGCACAATATAAAGTAGGTGGTGTTATCATCAATTGGCATCACGACATAAGTCGATGGTATCTAATCGTAAGACTTTTCGAATACCAAAGTAAGAGGAAAGTGCGATATTGATCACAGTACCGAGTGCACCCAGCAAAGCGATTTCCCAAGTGAGATGGAACGCGATGATCGTGTCATAAAAAATAAGACCAAAGACGATGGTTAAGAATAGGCCATTGAGATACCCCAAGCCACCAGTGATGGTCGCTTGGGCAGAGACCATGAGGATAAGTATTGCATTAGAGACGCCAAGCATTTTTAACATGCCAAATTGATGAAGATGCGTCAAAATGAAATTACTGAAAATTTGCCACATCATGATAAGACCAATGATGAACCCTAATACTGCAACGGAAATAAAGTTGATAATGATAGGCGTTTGTTTACTATAAAAATGCATGGCCCGATCTGCAAACTGGTTGGGGGTAAGGGCATCAAAGCCCGTTATGTGATGAATGGCTTTGGCCACACGCTGGCTGTCATAAGAAGGGCTGACCTTGACTAGGATAAAAGAGGCGTATTCGCCAATATGCGGGATGTGGCTGCTCACGATATAGACCTTTGGCTCATAAGCATAGGTTCGAAAGGGTTTGGTGATGCCAGTGATTGTCCAATGATTGGTAGCGGTCTCGAGTTGATCACCTAATGAAATGGTTTTTTTGGACGCGGTTTCATATTGTTTTAAACTATATCCATCAATAATCACTGAATTGGAATGATGAATCGTTGAACGCGCGCCTAACATCATTGTTTTAGGTAAACCTATCAATCGTGTAGAGTCGACGCCAAGCATTTCCCATCCCATGGTTTTATGCGTTTTATCGTGTTTCAAGGGGATCCACATTCTGTATAATTGAACAGCCCAAAGTACGCCAGGCACACTTTTGATGCGATAGAGATCCAGCGTATTGAAATGCGTGGGTTGATCGAATGAGGCTGATTTTTTATCCATCACCCATAAGTCAACTTCATGAATACTGAGGATCTGCGCCACCAGACGATCCGTCACGCCTTGATAAATAGCAGGCTGTTGCATGAGAATGAAAGCAGAAAAGGTCGCACCAATCACCATACCAATGAATTTTTTCTTGCTGTTTAATAACATCTTGAAAGCAATCGTCAGCATGCTAAACTGCTTTGTTCGAGTCGGTGTGTGTTTGAAAGTCCCTGTCATGCGCTTTAACTTCGTGTTGTTGATGGATGGATGATCCACGCGTCAGTGAAACGTAGTGTAGACCCCCATGTCGGTTGAAACAAGTGGCTTCAATCATCGTGTTGCTATCGTTGACTTGCGATTTTGAGCATTGCTCGCATGAGCAAGTTAAAGATAGCAACACGATGATTGCGGTCAAACCAAGTAAGGTTCGTATGGAGAAATTGCAAGTTTTGATGGAGCTTCATCCGTGTTTTTATGGATTTGCAGGAATTCCACAAGAAACACGGCTTTTGTTTTCTTATTTTCTTGAGTTACCGCAGGTTCATGCAACGGGCTTACTCAGCGCGGACGTGCCAACTGTGTCATTTAGGACAACCCGTCAAAACCCCCATCAAACCGTCAATCATTTGTCGCAGTTTATTATTGCAACGTTAGATCCTGTCGGAATGTCTTTTATGGAAAAAGGAAAAGTTGCCATCAACCTGTTCCGTACGTCAGTGAAAAACATGTTGGGGTTATCCATACCAATGGCTTATTTTCATGCGAAAGGGTTTGAGGATTTTTTGTGGGAGCAGTTGTTCTCAAAAACATTGAATGTCGATGAATTTGAACGTATTACCAGTGCTTTGTTTCGATGTATTTCCTTTTCGCGTCATACGCTTTATATGATGAAGTGTCGATCCCTGTTTCCGAAGATTGCTACGCGTGGTTACGATGTCTTGTTTGTACAAACACCTTTTCCCGGGCGTGTAGATAGGAAGACACAGTTGGTGATACGGTATCATGACGCAGTCCCTTTGTTTGTCCCGCATCTCATTGATCATCCAAAGCCCCATCAAGCCTCTCATTATCAAGCACTCTGTGCCAATGCTAAGACGGGTATCTTTATTTGCACAAGCGAAGCGGTTCGTCATGATTTATTGTATACGTTTCCTACATTAGAAACGCGTTCGGAGGTGATACATGATAGTATTTCCCCCCATTATTTTGAAGAGTCAACGACGATGCGTCATCTCACGGAGATCATTCGTCAATATGCTGATTCATCACGACGTGCAATGGGTGGATCAGAGGACAGTGAGGAGGCGTTCTATCAGTCTCATCTTTCCGATCCTAATTTACGTTATGTGATGATGGTTTCAACGATTGAACCACGAAAAAATCAAATCCGACTGATTCGCGCCTGGGAGCTGGCTTGTCGGCAATTGAAGAGGCCTGTAAAGCTGATTCTTGTGGGAGATCTGGGCTGGCAAGTGGAGCCTATTCTGACGGCCATGCGACCTTGGCAACGGCGCGGGGATTTGTTTCACTTGCAAAAGGTACCTATAGAAAGTCTACGACTTCTTTATCAAGGTGCTGCCTGCGTTGTGTGTCCTTCTGTCAAGGAGGGGTTTGATTTGAGCGGTATTGAGGCGATGGCATGTGGTGGCAAAGTGGTTGCTTCCGATATTCCAGTACATCGTGAGATTTATGGGCAAGGAGCCCTTTATTTCGATCCATACTCAGCAGAGAAACAAGCCGATACCATTGCGTCACTGCTTGTCCCGAATAATGAAAGGGCTCCTTTGTTACGAGAACAGGGCTTGCTTCAGGCCAAACGCTATCAAAAAAAGACCATTCAACCGCAATGGGATCATTTTTTTGAGCAGCTTCGTTTGTCACGTGCGATGTCTGGTGCATTCTAGCAACGGCGGCAACCATGAAGTACCCAGAAAAGAAGCCTTATCCCTGTTGGTCACGCTAAATGTCAACGCCAAATCTCGCCATTCATAATTTTTCTCTAAATGATCATAAGATGAATGCAAGGCTACAGAAATAGAGTACTCTCCTATTCCCAGATTGGCTGCGAATCGAAACCGATAGTCCAGAATCTCTTGGCTCGCAATGTGCGTGAGAGGATGGTCTAAATGGTGCGTATTGGTCCCAAAAATGGGTTGTCCGAATACATCTTTTATTTCATAACCAATCGTTAAATCAGATAATGCTACGGCTGCAAGCACTAAGATTTTAAGCGTGACCATGTCGCCGACAGAAACGTTCTTTATGATCTCTTGGTTCTCATTGAGCAGCTGAACCTCCAGAACAGAGGCTTCTTTGGTACCAGAAATGGTTTGAAATTTTCCATTGGGCTGCGCGTGGTGTTGTATTTGTTTGGCTTCAAAATCTGCCAAGAGGGCTTTGTAATAATTCATCACCGACTCAGGAGGTCCTTGCATGGCAATATTGCCTTGGTGTAAAAGGAGTGCGCGATCACACAGAGCAGTGACCGCGGTATTGTCATGGGAGACAAAGAGTAGGGCCGTGCCCTGTGCAAGCAATTCACGAATACGCTTGAAGCATTTATGTTGAAAATAGCCATCACCAACGGTTAAGGCTTCATCAATAATCATCACATCTGGCGTCATAGTGGTAGCAATAGCGAATGCCAAACGCATTTTCATGCCGCTGGAATAGACTCGGATCGCTCGATCGATATAGGGGCCTATTTCAGCAAAGGCTTCTATCGTAGGAAGAAAGCGGCGGATGTCTGCCGTGCTATAGCCCATAAGCTGTCCGATGGTTACAGCATTTTGACGCCCAGTACAGTCAGGATGAAAACCAACACCCAGTTCGAGCAGGGCACAGACGCGGCCATGTGTGGTGACACTGCCTATCGTTGGGTAAGAGGTGCCAGTGATGATTTTTAGCAAGGTACTTTTGCCTGCCCCATTCATTCCGACGATCCCCACCGCTTCGCCAGGGTTCACAGAAAAATGGATGTCAGAGAGGATCCAATTCAAAGTATGGGTGGTTTTAAGACCGCCAAGCAGCCACTCTGCCAATTGTCCTTTGAGCGAGGCATACTGTTTGTAGGCTTTGCTCACATGGGTCACTTCAATGGCTGGCATTAGAATTCATCCAAAATATCCATGGCATGTTGTCGGTAACGCCATAAAAAAAATCCCATCAAGAAGAGCGTGATGAAGAGTGGAAACAACAAAGGGTGCCACATCGGCCATGTTTGATCGACTAAAATGGTTTGATAAGCACGCATCAATGCGGTGAGAGGATTGTAGAAGAGCAAAATCTGCAGTGTTTCAGGTACTTGGTGTATGGTGTAGACGATAGGGGTCATCCAGAACCATAGTTGTAGAAAGAGGGTTAGACCTTTTCCAATGTCCCTAAAAAAGAGATTTAAGATCCCTAACAGGGTCCCTAATGTCAGTGCATACGCTGCTTGGAGAAGCAAGACGGGAAATAGGGCGAAGAAACACCAGCCAGGAAACGCATGAGTGGCTATTAAATAGCCCGTAAACAACCCAAAAGAAACAAAAAAATCAAGGCTGGCTAGAATCAAGACAATCACTGACAAACACAATAAGGGAAAGCGATGTTGTTTGATGATAGTGGCGTAAGCGGGATAGATGATTTGGGAGCGATTCAAAATATCAATAAAAAAATTCCAGGCCAATAATCCCGCAGCGAGATAGATAGTGTAGGATTGTTTACTGACGGTTTGTGTCATCAGCGATGAAAAAATAGAGGAATAAAGGATACACATATACAAGGGATTCATGATGATCCACGCAGTACCCAGCAAGGATTTACTATATTGAGATTGCAACTCGCGTTTGACAGCGCCATTTATAAAATGACGATAATTCCAAAGTGTGCTCAGCATACATCGACATCCTTTTTGTTATATGCTCAAATACATCGGTAAAAAATTGAAAAAGACACTGAAAGCAAGCTGACAGTAGCAATTTATGGCTTGAGGATCAAGTCTGTCTTCATAGGTAGAAGATCCCCTCATTCGTTATCTGGAGAGGGTTAGGGTGAGGGGGAAATAGGGTTCGTAGGCTCGCTCACTGGCATTTCTTTTCATGGATGTAACAATGATGTCTTATAAAAATGTCGTAAGAATGTGTGTGTTATCTTTAGCTTGTATCTCTTCTGCCTTCAGTGGTCCCTGGCTCACCCCGAGTGAGGCGTGGGACTCCTCTGCCACTCTCGCTACCAAAAGCGACATCACTTTGCTAGCCGATTACGGGTTTATTCGAGCCCCTATTCTTACCTGGCCCTTATCCTGGAACGACATTGGCCCGGCCTTATTGTGCGATGATTCCAAGGAGCAGATCAAATTAGCCCCTTCCTTTGTCCAACAGACTTATTTCAGAGTGCTTGCTCAATACCGCAGTGCGATACAACGCACCCTAAAGCCTGCGGCATATTTAAGTGGGGGCCACAAGATAAATCCATTTAGAACCTTTGACTATCAACCAAGAAGCGATTTTCAAGGGGGCGCCGCTGTTGAAAAACAAGGGAATCACTGGGCAGGCAAATTAGCTTTGGATTATGGGAAGTACAACGATGTCACACAAAATGTGCACTTGGATGATTCCTATGCGTATGGTTTTTTGGGGAATTGGGCCCTTGGGATCGATAAGTTAAATAATTGGTGGGGGCCAGGATACTCAAGCAGCATGGTCTTGTCCTCTAATCCCCCGCCTCTCGCGAAGTTGACGTTTCGCAGGATGGAGTCGCTTCCTTTTGATACTGCGTGGCTGAGTTGGATAGGGCCCTGGTCGCTCACGACGTCACTGTCCATGGGGGGGGCTGATGTGCCACAAGCCCATCCGTTGATTTGGTTATTTAATTTAGCGGTACGTCCCTTAGAAAGTTTGCAGTTGAGTCTATCGCGATCGTCGTTATTCGCAGGGGATGAGCGCCCACTGAATTGGCGAATGGTGAGCAATTTATTAACGGCCGATGATAATTGTGATCCCAACATTTATGGTGCAGCGTATTGTAACAGAAATACGCCGGGGAATGAGCTATGGGAGGCAACGGCTGATTGGAATTTATATAAAACCATGCGTGTGCCGGCTAACCTTTATCTTCAAACCACTTTCAATGATCGCATCCCCTCGAATTCTTATATGGGCGTTTATAATGCCTGGCATTCTGTTTTTCCAAAGTTGAATCCTCCTATACCTGCCCGAACAGCATTTCTAGCTGGCACGAGCACCTGGTTTTCTCTTAAGAATCAATTGATGCGATTGTATGCAGAATTTGAGTATACCCATCAATATGCGTATTATTTCTGGGGGGAGTTTGTGAATAATATTTATGGGGGTGGGTATCCCTATGTGTATTATGGACAATTGATAGGTAGCACGCTGGGTTCGGAAGCCACAGGCTATACAGTGGGGGGCATTTTAAACGAAACCAGTGGCAGCAGCGATAGTTTTCTCGTGCGCTATATCCAACTAAATCAGTATGGGACGACGCGAGAGATAGGCTACCCATTTAGCCGTCAAAATGTGTTGTGGCTCTCACTCAGCCGATCGTTTACGATGCCAAGAGACTTGGGGAAACTCTCAGGACAAGTGGCCTATTTACAGTCTCTGAGTGGATCAGGCATACAGTCCACTCCCTCTGTATTGTTGTCTTGGACGAAGTCCTTTTAAGAGGGATGCCCATCGCTAGAGAGCATGCTATACTGCACTTTATTTTTGTAGTCTGTAGGGGAAAGCGTTGTCAGTGAAGCACAGCGAATTATCGGTCATTATTCCGGTGTATAATGAAGTCGACAACGTCACCGCGTTGTATCATGAAATTTCAGCGACATTATCAAACACTGTCGAGCAGTTTGAGGTCATTTTTGTTGATGATGGCAGTACGGATAAAACCGTTGCTCGCTTACAAGCATTGGCTCGTGCCGAATGCAAGGTACGGGTTGTTTGTCATAAAAAAAACGCAGGTCAAAGTGCGGCCTTATTGACCGGTGCAAAAGCTGCTCGTTACTCTTTATTGGTCACTTTAGATGGGGACGGGCAAAACGATCCTGCCGACATCCCCTTTCTGTTAGCACATCATCATCCACGGACCGTTGTGTTGGGTCATCGTAAAAAAAGGCAAGATCATCCGTTACGGAAGCTTTCTTCAACTATTGGGAATGGGATCAGGCGTTGGATTTTGGACGATGGTTGTCCTGATACCGGATGTAGTTTGAAATTGTTTTCAAGAGAGGCATTTTTGGCTTTGCCTCACTTTAATCATGTCCATCGATTTTTACCTGCCTTATTTAAACGCGCGGGATTTCAACTCGTCATTGTTCCGGTTCATCACCGCCCACGACTGCATGGGCTTTCTAAATATGGTGTTATGAATCGGTTGTTCGTTGGGATCTATGACTTAATAGGCGTGCGTTGGCTTATCAAACGTCCTTGTGCTCCGGAGGTAGAACAATATGAACAGTGAGTATGTATGGCTTGGTGTTGGATTGATTGGTCAGGCCATTTTTTCCGCTCGATTTATCGTTCAGTGGTTGATCAGTGAGAAAGAAAAGCGCAGTGTTATTCCCGTTGTATTTTGGTATTTGAGTTTGTTAGGGGGTATTACACTGTTGTTATATTCGATTTACAAACGAGACATCGTCTTTATTTTAGGGCAATCTACAGGTGTTTTGATTTATTCTAGAAATTTATTTCTCATTCAGCGGGAGCGCTCGGCACGAGCCCAGAAACTGCAACACGCATAAGGGTGTGATGAGTAAACTAAGTGATATTTCCATTGTCGTAGAAAGTGGTCATAAATATAAAACCACTGACGGCATCGTGGCCATTAAAGATGGGGTGAAGTCCGCAGGTGTCGAGCATCAGCGGCTTGAAAAACCCAAGTGGTTACGTATCGTGAGTCAAACGACTAGTGCTTATTCTGAGGTTAAAGAGCAGGTTAAAAAACACCGCTTATCAACGGTCTGTGAGGAAGCCAAGTGTCCGAATATTTCGGAGTGCTGGTCACATGGCACTGCGACTATTATGCTGATGGGATCTGTTTGCACCCGGGCCTGTCGATTTTGTGCGGTCGATACAGGTAATCCGCATGGATGGTTAGATAAAGAAGAGCCGGAGAATACGGCAAAAACCGTGGCGTTGATGAATCTTGGTTATGTCGTCCTGACCTCAGTGAATCGAGATGATCTACCAGATGGTGGGGCCGAACATTACGCGGAAGCCATTCGTGCCATCAAACAGCGTTCTCCAAAAACAAAAATCGAAGCATTAACTCCAGACTTTCAAGGTTGTCATGACGATGTCGCATTATTACTTGACAGTGGGTTGGATGTTTTTGCACAAAATGTAGAAACCGTAGAACGGCTCACCCATCCTGTTCGGGATAATCGAGCAGGATACCAGCAGACATTGCAAGTATTGGCGTTTGCCAAGCGCTATCGGAAAGACGTGTTGACGAAAACAAGCTTGATGCTCGGGCTTGGGGAAACCGATGAGGAAATCATTCAAACCATGCAAGACATCCGAGATCATCAGGTGGACATTCTGACATTAGGACAATATTTACAGCCCACAAAGCATCATTTACCTATTGCTCGATACGTCACTCCAGAGCGTTTTTCGGAATTTCGTGAGATAGGATTACAGCAAGGATTTTATGAAGTGGCTTCAGGCCCGCTCGTGCGATCGAGCTATCGCGCTGACCGTGTATTTAAGCGAAATAATCTGGGTTTATAGGCTAGACAATCTCAAATGTCTGTCGTAGACTCAACCCCAGCAACATAGCAATGTAGAAAGATGGATTTTTTTAAGGAATAGGTTTCTTAAAGCAAAAGAAACCAAATGATTGAGGCAGGGGGCTGTACGCTGTGACCGATGGACGATGGTATTTAGTGCAATGCAAACCACGAGAAAGCTTTCGAGCTGAAGCGAATTTAAATAATCAAGGGTATCGTTGTTTTCACCCGACCTATCCTGTAAAACGAAAAATAGCTGGCAGTATCCATGCTGTCATAGCGCCCTTGTTTCCTCATTATTTGTTTATCTTACTAGACTCCACAGAGAATTGGTCCACCATTCGATCAACGCGTGGCGTCAGTCGAATCGTTTATTTTAATGGCGTCCCAGCAAGTCTTTCCCACAATATCGTCGAGGGCATCCAGCGTCAATGCGAACGTCTGCACGGTAAGGCGGCTGAACCCCTGTTTACACCAGGTCAACGAGTCTTGATTACGGAAGGATGCTTTAAAGACATAGAAGCCATGGTCACTGCCACAACAGGCGAAGAGCGCGTTTGCCTATTGATTAACTTATTTAACCGTGAACAGCACGTTGAGCTGCCCGTGTATGCAGTGGCAGGGTAGTGAGATACAGCCTGAATGGAGGGCCGCCCTCTTTAGTCTCGACGTTCCGTGACTTGTTCACGGGGTCCAGGCGTCCTGCATCATCGATAGATTTTGCAGACAAGCTATCAGCTACAAGATGTTGATGTAGAGAGTAACTCCCAGGGAAGATCGCAGTTTTTTCCCACCTTGATATCACTAGTCGTTCTTTGGAAATTGACCTTTTAAAATCCAAGGGCGGTAGCGTGCCTACAAACGGATTTGTTATGTCATTAAAGACCTTATGCGTGTTTGGTACACGCCCTGAAGCCATCAAAATGGCGCCCGTCATCAAACGACTTGAAGCATCACCACATATTCAGTCTAAAGTGTGTGTAACAGGGCAACATCGACAAATGCTCGATGCTGTTTTAG
>CAMBHM010000039.1 GCA_945867185.1 Legionella genomosp. 1 | reverse complement strand
CGCTTGAAAGAAGCACGACAGGAGGAAGTCGCTGCGGTACAACACAAGCAGCAGCAATTGGCAGCCCAGGCTGAAGCCGTGCGGCGGCAGCGGGTGATGGAAGAGCAGCGCATCAATAAGCTAAGAGCAGAAGCAGTGAAGCTTGCACGAGAGAGAGAGAAACATCTATTGGATGAGCAACAGCGCTTAAAACAAGTGGCGCTTCAAAAAGCGGCGGATGAAAAGCACCTTGCCGAGATGAAACAGCAGCAGGAACAATTGAAAAAACTTCAGATTGAAGACATGAAAAAGCTTGCGGATGCGCGGGCAAAAAAAGCGTTGGATGCCGCGCGTGCCGTGACGGCTGTAAAAGCTGATCAGGCCAAGCAACTGGCCAAACAGGTGGCTGCTCAAGAGGCGGCAGCGCAACAAGCGGCTGTTGCTGCCGAAAACAGTGCTCGAGTTGCAGGAGAAGTAGATAAATATAAGGCACTTATCATTGGCGCTATCAGTCGACAATGGATTCTGCCGGAACATGCAAATAGTACGATGTCCAGTCAGTTTCGGATTCGGTTAGCGCCGAACGGACTGGTCTTAGAGGTGAGCTTAACACGTAGTAGCGGAGATCCCATTCTAGATCGTTCCGCCCAATCAGCGATTTATAAGGCGTCTCCCTTGCCGGTACCGAGTGATCCGGATGCCTTCAACGTGTTTCGTGATATCAGTTTAACGGTACGGCCTGAGAATGCCAGAGGATAATATCATGCGTGTAGTAGCACTGTGTTTGTGGTTTGTTGTAGGTCCTTTGTTTGCCTTGGATTTGGAGCTGACGCAGGGGATTTACTCCCCCTTGCCGATCGGCATTTCGTCTTTTCAGGGTGATGCACAAGGCTCGTTTGTGAGTGGGGTGATTGATAATGACTTGCGACTTTCAGGTCAGTTCAAGCTGATTCCAACGCCGATGAATGGGCAGACAGGGATTAGCCAATGGCAGCAAGCGGGTGCCGATAGTGTGTTGTCAGGACAGGTTCGCTCACTTGGCTCTAATCGATATCAGGTGCGCTTTGAACTGGTGGATGCAGCAGCACACGGTCGTCTTTTATTGGCCAAGGATTATCAAGTAAGGGGTCAGGCACTCCGTGCTTTGGCGCATCATGTGAGCGATGAGGTGTATCAAAAGCTCACGGGTGAGCGGGGTATATTCTCTACGCGTATTGCCTATATTCTTGTGCAACGCGGAGTGGATAATACGCGCTACAGTTTGGATGTTGCGGATGTAGATGGTAATAATCCACAAAGTTTGTTGACTTCTTCAGAGCCCATCATGTCGCCCACTTGGTCACCGGATGGGCGTGAGATCGCGTATGTCTCTTTTGAACGAAAGCGCGCTCAGATTTATACCGTATCAGTTGAAACAGGACAACGACGCTTGTTAACCAGCTTTTCAGGGATCAATGGCGCGCCTGCGTGGTCTCCTGATAAACGGCAATTGGCGGTGGTATTGTCCAAAAGCGGTAGCCCCAAAATTTATACAGTCGATTTGTCTTCAGGGCAATTAACACAATTGACCTTTGGAGACGCTATTGATACGGAGCCCAGATACTCGCCAGATGGCCGATTTATACTATTTACGTCTGGCAGGGGTGGCACGCCGCAAATTTATAGGTTGTCGCTTGCTGACCACAGTGTGAGTCGTGTGAGTTATGAAGGTAACTATAATGCACGAGCCTCCTATACGCCCAATCAAAAATCGATGGTGATGTTACATCGGGATACGGGTCAATTTAATATCGCGATTCAAGAGTTGGAGGGTGGGCGTGTGACAACGCTGACTTCTTCACAATTGGATGAGTCACCTTCTGTGGCACCCAATGGCCGCTTGATTTTGTATGCGACACATGTGAACAATAAGGGGGTCTTGGCGATGGTTTCCGTGGATAGTCGTATTCGCATGCGCCTGCCTGCGCGTCAAGGGGATGTTCAAGAGCCGGCTTGGTCACCCTTTTTGTGACAAGATTTCAACAAAGCATCGTTGGGTTGTTTTTTATTGGTTATGGGTGTGTCGGGTTTTCATGGAATGCGGTGGGTCATCGACTGGTAGCGCATATTGCTTATCAATATATGACGCCGCATGCTCGTCAGACTTTCGATAGATATAACCAGGCAATGGATGTAGTCTATAAACCGCAGTCTTTTGATGAGGCCGCGGTATGGTTAGATCGGTTAGGATACCAAGGGATTGCGTGGTATGCGACGTTACATTTTGTAGATTTACCTTTTTCATTGGATCCTACCCTTTTTTTACCGCCACCACAGACCATCAATGCAATTTCTGCGATTGAGAAATCGAAAGCCGTGTTGCGGAACAAGTATGCGAAGGCATTTGATAAAGGGTTGGCCTTACGGATTTTAATGCATGTCACCGGTGATTTGCATCAACCTTTACATGCGGTTACCAAAATCAGCGCGATCTACCCCAAAGGTGATCGAGGTGGCAACTTGGTTTTTTTACATAGAAACGGGGTGGCCTCTACGTTGCATGCGTATTGGGACAGAGGTGGAGGGCTGCTTGTCAATAATCGACATACTCATCCGAGTGAAACGCTTCCGTTACTCACGGGGACTTGTTTGTTACAAAAAATGGACTTAGATCCCAAGAAATGGGCGAAAGAGTCCCATGCGTTGGCCGTCTCAAAAGCCTACGGGAGGCTCCCCGTAGACCAAGTTTTAACGCAAGATTATCAACAAATCGTTCAACGGATCACAAAGAAACGATTGTTTCTAGCGGGATGTCGGTTGGCTGCATTATTGAATCAGTTGGATTTTTAAAAAATATCGCTTGTAATGAAAAACAACCTGGTGATAGACTGATAGTCTTCCCGCGAAAAAAGGGAAGGCAGACTTTGATTTAGCTTTTCAAGTGGTATTGTTGACCATACATGGATTGGTTAATAGACCCAGAGACTCAGGATGAGTCAATATATTTGAGGAGGGATCATGGAAAAAAGTCAAAGAGACATTCTTATCTTACGCCCTACACCAGCTTTTTTATCGTTTCTTTCGGAGCAGCTTCCTGATGCTGAATTACCGGAACTTCGCTGGCTACAAGCCGATCCAACGGCGTATACCCTTTCACGTCAACCGAGTGAAGAGGCCACGCTGGATGAATTGGAGCGTCATTATCAAACTATCTTTCGGCATGAAATAACCCGTTGTGTGGGAGAAACCTTGTCCGCTGAAGTGGATGGTGGATTTCTTGATTTTTTATGTTGTTTTAAATTTGAGTTTCATTCACACATGGTGCTCATGGAGTCTTCGTTGAGTGAAGGCCAACAGTTATTGTGCATCAAGCCGCGTTCAGTTCTTTTAAAATGGATGCGATCGTCTATTGAAGATGCAGAGGTGTTAACCAGTGTATTGCTTCGAATTAATATCTCGGCTTTGGTAGAAAACGCGACGGTTGTGGTGAAGAATTTCAAAGAATTATCAGAGGTGAATCCGTTTGTAAGACAATACTTCCGTCCGTTGTTTAAAGCGGAAATGTCGAGGATGTGTGACAAGGCAGATCAATGGCCTGCGGTTGAGTCTTTTCAAACATTTTGTCGATATTTTTCAGTTGAAATGCATACGCAGTTGATTCATATCTAGTACGTAGATAGTTCACCCATCCTCGGCGCTCCGCGGCGTCGAGGATGGGTGATGGAATCTGAGCAGCGACACCTTATCTTGATTTTACAAATAATTCTGTCAATGTGTTCTTAATTAGTGCATAATGGCGATCGTGTTTAACAATCCAGGTAGGTATTCTCTATGATCAAGTCATTGGTTGTATTGTTTTCTTTGATTTTTTCTTTTCCAGCCAGTGCGTTGATGTCTAGTGAAAAAAACACCATTGCTGTGTTTCAGGCAGCTTCTCCGAAGGTTGTGTATGTTCATCGTATGAAAACGGTTACGAATCGCTACGCCCAACGATTGGAGATTCCTGCTGGCACTGGATCGGGGATTGTGTGGGATCGCAAAGGGCATGTGGTGACCAATTATCATGTGATAAAGGGTGCCGATCATTTTTTGGTGACTGTAGGTAAAATGACGGTTTTGGCTCGAGTGATTGGAGCTGAACCGCGTAAAGATATTGCAGTGCTTGCGATAAAATCACCGAAAGCGTTAGCGTGGCTGAGCTCGTTTAAGCCGTTTGCATTGGCACCAAGTAGTACGTTGCTGGTAGGGCAAAAGGCTTTGGCGATTGGTAATCCGTTTGGGTTAGATCACACGTTGACCGTTGGCGTAGTGTCCGCATTAGGGCGTCAAGTGCCAGGCATTGGCGGGATGAAGATTCGCGATATGATCCAGACGGATGCTTCTATTAATCCTGGTAACTCCGGTGGCCCATTGTTAGATAGTGATGGACGGTTGATGGGTATGAACTCGATGATTTTTTCTCAATCGGGTACGTCCGCTGGGATTGGATTTGCGGTTCCCGCGGAGGATATTGCACGGATAGTGGATCAGATCATTACGCATGGCCGTGTGGTATTAGCAGGGATTGGCATTTTACCAGTAGATCCAGGTATAGCAGCACGTCTTGGGGTCAAGAAAGGGGTTTTAATAGCCAAAGTATTACCGAATACGCCGGCCGCTTGGGCAGGACTGCGCGGTGTGACACACGATGGCTGGGGACGTACTGTTCTAGGGGATCAATTGGTTGCCATGAATGGCAAGAAGCTTCGCAATTATGAGACGTTGTATCATCGATTATCGAAGATGACAGTAGGCGATACTGTAGGTGTGACGGTGTTACGAGCAGGACAAATCAAGCAATATGTTTTAAAAACCATTGATATTGCAGGGTATTAGATACCAACTTGCTCCCGATGTTTAGCGAGACGGTGGGCCTGTTCTTGATTACCTTGCTCTTTAAGGTAAATAATCAAGTCTTCTAGGGTAATAATGGCGTGTACGGGGATGCCTTCTGCTTGAATCGAGGCCAATGTGGAGATCGTCCCTGTACTGTGCTCTTGTCTATCCAGGGCAATCACTACGGCTTGGACACTACCCCCCTTATTTAGAATGAAGCGTTGTGCTTCTTTAAAAGCGATCCCTGCTGTGATCACATCATCAATAATAACGGTTGGGCCATTCAGTGGGGCGCCTATCAAGTCCCCGCCTTCTCCATGCGCTTTTGTTTCTTTTCGGTTAAAACTGACCGTTGTTTCAATGCCATGTTCAGCCAGTGCAATGGCTGTTGCAGTGGTAATCGGTAAGCCTTTGTAAGCGGGGCCAAAAAGATGCCGAACGTCTTGTACCTCCCTCATTAAGACTCTGGCATAATACTGTCCAAGTTCACGAAGGGCGTGGCCTTGATAAAATAATCCAGCATTAAAAAAATAGGGGCTTTGTCGTCCTGACTTAAGAGTAAAGTCTCCAAAGAGCAGGGCGTTACAATCCAATGCCAATCGAATGAACGCGTGTTTTGAGTGGCTCATTTTTATCTCTCCCAGCTCCTTTCCCATCATTGCCTATACTTTGTACATATTATTAGGTGAGCCAATGAAAGCCTTTTACTAACATTCCACCTAGAAACACAACCACACCAATACCTGTCCAGACGGTGAACTTTAAAGAGTCATAACGATATTGCTCTAATTTAACTTCGAGTTGCTTGATCTCGATTTTCAGATCAACTTCAAGTCGCTTGATGTCAGACTTTAGATCAACTTCAAGTTGTTTGATGTCAGACCTTAGATCAACTTCAAGCTGCTTGATGTCAGACTTTAGATCAACTTCAAGTTGCTTGATATCGATTTTTGTTGCCAACTCTTGTGAGTGAACTTCTCCTCTACTCTGTGCTGTTGCAATATCAATGACCTGTGCAAGTTGCCTTGCTTGATATTCAGCTAAGTCTTCTTTAACACCGCGTTCTTTTAATCCATGGATAAACGCCAACATATCAAATTGCTTTGCTGTGCTTGACGTCATGTCCAATACTCCAAGGAATACATTAATTTTTCTAATTATACCAGGGGCAAAAGTGCATGACAATGTTGTTACATCAGCATTCTATCCAAAATGGAGTCGGAATTTTATCATATCAAGGCGGCTGATGTTGGACTTTAGTGGTTTTTTGTCCGGTACGAAGGGTTGGTGCTATTCACTGCGCCGGTATGCTACCCTGTGGATGTGGTCGTGCCTTGCTGCAAGACCTTTTGGGAGAATAGGGTTGTCATGGCGGTGATGAAGTGTATTATTATTCTTTTTTCCTGAATGAACTTGTGGATGACAATGGCATGTGGCACTGTGATGAGTGTGGAACTTGCCTAGAAAATAGCGAATGGCATTGTAAACATTGTAATACCCGCATCTGGGGTGTGACTTTAGAATGCGAGCATTGTAGTAGTGAGTCGCCTTTTATGCCAAGAGGTCTTTAGACATTTAGGGTTGGGGTCTGAACGGTTATGAGGTATGGATATGACGGAACGTGAAACAGGACTTGTTAAGTGGTTTAACGAGAAGAAAGGATTTGGATTCATCATTAATGAACAAGGTGATGATATTTTTGTGCATTATAAAGATATTCAAGGGGTTGGATTCAAAACCTTACATGAGAACGATCCGGTGAGTTTTGTGCTAGATAAAGGACCTAAAGGTCTGAAAGCGCAGGACGTGCTCTTGGTGACTGAAGCCTAAGGAGGCTCCTGAGCGTGTTATCAGAACGAGTGGCCGTCATTACTGGTGCTGCAAGTGGCATTGGGTTGGCGTTGGTGCAGGCTTGTCTCCAAGAAGGCATGCAGGTGGTAATGGCTGATTGTGCCGAAGCGCGTTTGTTTGAAGAGGTAGCGCGTTTACAAGGGTTGTTTTCTCAACGGATCCTTGGTGTTGTGTGTGATGTGTCTAAACGAGATCAGATCGAACAGTTAGCGATTAAAACCTATCAACAGTTTCATCGAGTCGATTGGCTCATCAATAATGCTGGCATCAGTGGTCATTTAGCACCGGTGTGGACGTTGACGCATGAGCATGTGTCAAAGGTACTTGATGTGAATTTACATGGTGTGCTGCATGGGGTGCAACTGTTTTTGCCTTTGATGTTTGAGCAAGGGTGTCCTGGTCATATTGTAAATATGTCCAGTTTTTATGGATTATGCAGTGGGTCGTACATGGGCGCTTATGCCATGTCGAAGCATGCTATCGTGGCATTGTCTGAGTCCTTGTTTTTTGATTTAAAACGCCTGAATAAACCAATTGGCGTATCTGTCGTATGCCCGTCGTTTGCAAATACCGCTTTGATGCAACAGTCAGAACCGACTATTGCCGACTCTCTGCATGGGATGGTGTCTGATTTGATGGCAAGATGCCGTCCAGCTTCGGATGTGGCAGCTGCAATCCTACGCGGGATAAAGAGTAATACTTTTTACATTCTACCTGATAAAGAAGTAAAACAGGACTGTGAGCAGAGGACCACGGCCATTGTGAATCAGACTAATCCTCATGAACATAGTTTGGAGAAAATTATCCTTGCACTCAGTAGACGGGTTATCGCTTAATCGAGCCAATTGCGCTGCGGCAAAAATTGAGAATATAATTGTTCTTCTGCACTGCCCACCTCCGGTTGGTAGTTATAGATCCAGTGGACCTCAGGCGGCAGAGACATTAAAATGGACTCGGTGCGGCCACCAGATTGTAAGCCAAATAAAGTGCCGCGATCATAAATCAAATTGAACTCAACATATCGGCCACGTCGGTATAGTTGAAAAGCTTTCTCATGTGGGCCAAACGGGACATTTTTTCGTTTGTTGACGATGGGTGCATAGGCTTTTATGAAATGATCGCCAATGTTTTGAGTCAGTCCAAAACTTGCTTCAAATCCCAACTCATCATAATCGTCAAAAAAAAGCCCTCCAATGCCGCGGGCTTCTTGACGGTGTTTGAGGTAGAAATAAGAATCACACCAGGCTTTGAAGCGGGGGTATAGAGAGTCCCCAAAGGGTTGGCAGGCGTCCTTCGCAGTTTGATGCCAATGGCGACAGTCTTCTTCAAACCCATAACAGGGGGTAAGATCAAATCCGCCTCCAAACCACCAACAGGGGGGGCAGCCTTCTTTGTCGGCAATAAAAAAACGCACGTTGGCGTGCGTGGTAGGCACATAGGGATTGTCGGGGTGAAACACCAATGAAACGCCCATGGCTGTGAACTGGCAGCCGGCCAGTTGCGGACGGGCAGCGGTGGCGGCAGGGGGCAGGGTGGCGCCGGTTACACATGAAAAATTAATGCCGGCTTTGCTGAAGATCTGCCCACCTGTTAGTACACAGGAAATCCCCCCACCTCCCTCAGATCGCTCCCATCTATCTTGAATAAAGTGGCCCTTGCCATCCAACTGTTCCAGTGTATTGCATAGATTATTTTGCAATTCAAGTAAATAGGTTTTTACGCGCTTTATGGCATTAGGAGGTAAAATGAGAGGGTTGATATTCATTCAAGATCGCTCATGAGATAAGTATAGTAGAGAAGTACCAATGCAAGATTTCACTCCCAAAAAAGAGAGAGAGAAGACCTGCAAGGCAGAGAAAAGGGCCAAAGGGGATGGGGGTGTCTTTGGTTTGGTGGGTGATTTTTAAATAGAATGTCCCAATGAGGGCTCCTGTGAGGGAGGAGCAGATCAAAATAAAGGGGAGTTGTGTCCAACCAAACCAGGCGCCAAAGGCTGCAAAGAGTTTAAAATCACCATGTCCCATGCCTACTTTGCCGGACAAGAGATAAAATAAGTGGATAAATAGCCATAAGGCAAGATAGGCCCCGGCAGCGCTTAAGACGGCGATGGGTAAGGGGGTAAATACCGCATTGATATTAACGAATAAGCCTAGCCACAATAAGCCCAATGTCAAACTGTCCGGTAAGAGCTGGTGTTGCATATCGATGACGAATAAACCGATGAGCCCCCATACAAATAGTAAGGGGAAGATCACCATGAGATGTAGTCCAAAGTGTGCGAGAGTCAGAAGGGATAGCATGCAACAGACTACTTCGACCAACGGATAATGCCAGGGAATGGAGTGATGACAATGATGACAGCGTCCGCGTAGGAAGAGATAACTGAGAAGCGGGATGTTGTGCCACCAGGGAATGTTTTTTTTACAAGCAGGGCAAAATGATCGAGGATAAAACAGCGTGAGGGGGACAAGAGGCGTTGTCTCCAACTTGAGAAGAATGTGACAGTCATTCGCCCAATGGGCCTGTAACATGAATGGTAGTCTGTATATCAATACGTTTAGAAAACTGCCGACGCATAGAAAAATAACGCCCAAAAACAAATAGGTGCTGACAGGGTGGATCTGGATAAAGGTCTCGATCATCATACCACCGATCCCAGTTTAAAAATGGGCAAATACATGGCGATGACGAGTCCACCTACCAATACACCTAAAATAGACATGATCATGGGTTCTAATAAACTGCTTAGGGCATCGACGGCATTGTCTACCCCTTCCTCATAAAAATCAGCAACTTTACTCAACATTTGTTCTAAGGTGCCGGATTCCTCACCAATGGCTATCATTTGGATCACCATACTTGGAAACAATTTGGTGCGCTCCATGGCTAGGTTCATTTGTTGGCCGCTTGAGATGTCTTCCTTTATTTTTTCGGTGGCTTCGGCATATAAAATATTGCCTGTAGCGCCCGCAACGGCACTTAGTGCCTCAACCAAAGGCAAACCTGCTGCGAAAGTGATGGACAAGGTTCGGGTAAATCGTGCGATGGCTGCTTGTTGTAAGATGGTACCCAAGACAGGGATTTTTAGAAGAATTCTATCGATTCCATGCGCAAACGCAGGGGAATGGTTTTTGGCATAGCTGAACCCATAAATGGCGCCACCGAGCGTTCCCAAAATCAGATACCAATAGGTTTGGAAAAGACGAGACATCGAGATGACAGCACGTGTTAATGCGGGCAAGTCAGCCCCAAATCCTTTGAACAGGGACTCAAACTGTGGCACGACAAAGGTCAACAAGCCTGCTGTGACTACAAACGCAATGACCATGACCGCCATGGGATAGGTGAGGGCTTTTTTTATTTTTTTCTTTATCGTTTCTATTTTTTCTTTATAAGTGGCGACTTTATCAAGCATGATATCGA
>CAMBHM010000038.1 GCA_945867185.1 Legionella genomosp. 1 | reverse complement strand
ATTGTTTATGACGATCTGACCAAACAAGCCTGGGCTTATCGTCAAATTTCTTTGCTGTTGCGTCGTCCACCAGGCCGTGAAGCGTATCCTGGAGATATTTTTTATTTGCACTCTCGCTTACTAGAACGTGCAGCGCGCATCAATGCAGCGGAAGTTGAGAAATTAACCAACGGTGCTGTCAAAGGCAAAACGGGATCGTTAACCGCCTTGCCCATCATTGAAACCCAAGCAGGAGACGTCTCCGCGTTTGTACCAACGAACGTGATCTCCATCACCGACGGTCAAATTTTCTTGGATGTGGATTTATTCAACTCAGGGGTAAGGCCTGCTATTAACTCCGGATTGTCTGTCTCACGGGTGGGTGGAGCCGCTCAAACTAAAATTATGAAAAAATTAGGGGGGGGCACCCGGTTGGCGCTCGCACAGTTTCGTGAACTGGAAGCCTTTTCGCAATTTGCTTCTGATCTGGACGATGTGACGCGCAAACAATTATTGCGCGGGCAACAAATTACCGAATTGATGAAACAAAAACAATACGCCCCGTTTTCTGTTGCAGAAATGGCTGTTTCATTATTTGCTGTGGAGAAAGGGTTTCTAGATGACATACCTGTTGCTGAGGTGAGCCCATTTGAAGCCGCTTTGCAAGATCATATGCATCGTTCTCATCTGGCGTTAATGAATAAAATCAATGAATCCGGCGCTTATAATGACGAGATTGAATCGGAGTTGAAGGCAGCCGTGGTTGAGTTTAAACGTCTAGGCAGTTGGTAGTTTAATCTTTAAGGTGAAGCAAGCGTATGGCTGGAGCAAAAGAAATTCGTTCGAAAATCGCGAGTATTAAAAACACGCAAAAGATCACTCGAGCAATGGAAATGGTGGCCGCAAGCAAAATGCGTAAAACGCAAGAAAGAATGCGCGCGTCTCGCCCTTATGCACATAAAATTTATGATGTGGTCAAACACATTGCACGCTCCAATTCTGAGTATCACCATCCCTTCATGACCAAACGAGACATCAAACGTGTCGGTGTTATTGTGATCACCTCAGATCGCGGTCTGTGTGGCGGTCTGAATGCCAATCTGTTGCGGGAAACCCTTCATACGATGCGTCCCTGGCATGCTGAAGGTAAAGAAGTGGATCTGTGTATCATTGGTCGGAAGGGCCAAGCTTTTTTCAAGCGGGTTGGTGGACGCGTTGTAGCGTCTATCGATCACATCGGAGACGCGCCACAGGTGAGTGATCTCATCGGGGCCGTGAAAGTGATGTTGGATGCATTCTATGCGGGAACAATAGACGCATTGCATGTGGTGTCGAATGAATTTATCAATACGATGATGCAACAGCCCGTTGTAAGACAATTGCTACCGTTACCCACGGCGGAAGAAGAAATAACCACCTTGGGGCATCATTGGGATTATATTTATGAGCCCGATGCTAAAGAACTATTGGATGAATTGTTAAGCCGTTATATGGAGTTGCAAGTCTATCAGGCCGTGGTTGAAAACATTGCCTGTGAGCAAGCTGCTAAAATGATTGCTATGAAAAGTGCGACGGATAATGCAGGCGATTTGATCAAAGAATTTCAATTGGCTTATAACAAAGCCAGACAAGCTGCCATCACGCAAGAGTTGGCTGAGATTGTTGGTGGCGCAGCCGCTATATAAGAGGGTACATGATGAGCTTAGGAACTGTAGTTCAAGTAATTGGTCCTGTGGTGGACGTAGAATTTCCTCGGGATGCTGTGCCAAAAATCAAAGATGCACTGCAATTGGTTGAGGGCGCTTTGGTGTTTGAAGTGCAACAGCAATTAGGAGATGGCGTGGTTCGTACCATCGCTATGGGAACGACCGATGGATTGAAGCGCGGCGTTCAAACAAAAAATACCGGAGAGCCCATTCAGGTGCCTGTTGGTCAAAAAACATTGGGTCGCATCATGGACGTTTTAGGTCGCCCTATCGATGATGCAGGCCCTATCGGTGCTGAAGAACACTGGTCCATTCACCGTGCGCCGCCTCGCTATGAAGATCAGGCCGGCAGCCAAGAGCTCCTTGAAACGGGAATCAAAGTCATTGACTTGCTCTGTCCGTTTGCCAAAGGCGGTAAAGTTGGGTTGTTTGGTGGTGCGGGCGTTGGAAAAACCGTCAACATGATGGAGTTGATTCGTAATATTGCGATTGAGCACAGCGGATATTCCGTATTTGCAGGGGTGGGTGAGCGTACGCGAGAAGGGAATGATTTTTATCATGAGATGAAAGACTCTCACGTGCTGGATAAAGTCTCCCTTGTGTATGGACAAATGAATGAGCCTCCTGGCAACCGGTTGCGTGTGGCTTTAACGGGACTGACGATGGCTGAAAAATTCCGTGACGAAGGCCGTGATGTGTTATTGTTCATCGATAACATTTATCGCTATACCCTGGCCGGGGTAGAAGTCTCGGCCCTGTTGGGTCGTATGCCGTCTGCGGTAGGGTATCAACCTACTTTGGCTGAAGAAATGGGGATGCTGCAAGAGCGGATCACCTCTACGAAGACGGGTTCTATTACTTCTATTCAAGCCGTATATGTGCCAGCAGATGACTTGACCGATCCTTCTCCTGCAACGACGTTTGCGCATTTGGATGCGACGGTTGTGTTGTCACGTCAGATTGCGGAGCTGGGTATTTATCCTGCGGTGGACCCGTTAGATTCGACGTCTCGTCAATTGGATCCTCTGGTCGTGGGTCAAGATCACTATGATACAGCGCGTCGTGTGCAACAAACGTTGCAACGGTATAAGGAATTAAAAGATATCATTGCTATTCTTGGGATGGATGAATTATCTGAAGACGATAAACGCGTGGTGTCCCGTGCTCGTAAAATTCAGCGGTTTTTGTCTCAACCTTTCTTTGTTGCGGAAGTATTCACCGGTTCGCCTGGCAAATATGTGTCACTGAAAGATACCATCAAAGCATTCCAAGGAATCTTGGCGGGTGAGTATGATGATTTGCCTGAGCAAGCGTTTTACATGGTGGGTGGTATCGATGAAGCAGTTGCCAAAGCCAAAACCTTATGAGGTCAGAGACCATGCCGATCACGACTCACTTAGACATTGTCAGTGCTGAACGCGCTATTTTTTCGGGTATTGTAGAGCAAGTTGTCTTAACAGGTGAGCTGGGGGAACTCGGCATCACCCCAGGACATGCGCCGTTGTTAACCGTTCTAAGACCTGGTGAAATTCGAGCCACCTTACCCGGAGGTAAGGAAGACATTTATTATGTCTCAGGCGGCATGTTGGAGGTTCAACCTTATACAGTGACGGTACTTGCGGATGCGGTTGAACGCGCTGATACCCTAGATGAAGCAGCAGCAATTGCCGCGAAAACGCGTGCTGAAGAAATGATTGCCAATAAAGACGCAGATATCGATTATACGCGTGCAATGGCTGAGTTGACCCGCGCGATGGCCCAGATTCGCGCCATTCAAAAAGTGCGAAAAAGTTTGAAGTAGCACCTTACGACGGTACTATATTACGACCATCAGGGGCCCCCGGTTGTAAACCGGTTTGGCCGCCAGGACAATATGTAATTTGATAATTCGTTAAAGCTGTTGCTGAGTTATTATTACAAGTAAACGAACTAGAGGGATCATCGTGATTCCAGGAATAAGCCGTCGGGCAAGCCTGTTTGAACCAAAGTATATAAGGGTAAACGACAGACTCCCAATCTGAATTATTTATGTTACAGGTGCCATCTGCTGTTGGGACCGAACTACCCGGTAGATTCCACTGATAGCAGCCACAGACAAGACCACTACCTGTATTAGTACTATAACCAGATCTTAATGAATTGTTTGATGTAACCAGACAACCCCACATATCGGCAAAAGTCGCAGAGACACTGGCATAGGTACCGTAATCTTGGCCGGATATTGATGATAGAGAGGCGCCTAGAGTAAACGCAGTATAGAGATCAACGTTCCCCCATGCCCCAGGATTAACATATGAAAAAATATTCCAATACCCTAAAAAAGTGGAGTAACCCTGGTTCATACTATTAATCATTGGGTTTGAATTATAACCCACACCACAGGTGCCATCAGAGGTTGGAGGCGTGCTAGTACACGAGGAAGGCGTTGGATTCGTAACCGAGACAAAATTGGCGGTTATATAAGGCGCCCCAGTATTAGGTGGTGTAAACGTCCAAGGACAATTCCCTAAGCCCTCACCTGAAGGTGGCTGAATGATGGCACCAGCAGATTGACCACAACCAAATAGGTTGCTGCTACTAGCTGGGGCCAGTGAGCGCACTTCGGCCGGAAGATTAAAGCCATTTACCATGGATACATCATAAACACCATCAGAGGTAGGACTACTACTATAGGGTTCTAAGGTCATTTCCATTTTAGTTAACGGGAGGTTATTAGGTGGCTGAACACCCACTGCACAGCGCATGGGATCTGATGATGAAATTGAACCACAAGTGCCTGTTGCACAAGCTCCAGTTGTGGTATTACATCCAGTTCTAACATAAAGTCCGCCATTTAAGTATTCACTGACTGACAAGGTCACTGGAGCGGGCACACCATTCACTGGCGCATTCACTTGATAACTGCCGCCTGAAGGTGTTGGATCTGCGCCGCCTGTAGTACTGTTATTTGCAAACTCATACCATACAGGGAACGGACATTGATTAACAAACACAACATTATGGCTCTGAGTGTTGCCACTGAAGTTAGTCACCGATGCTGACGGTGTCACAGCGATTACTGTCCCAGTATTACAAGAGGCTTCTGCTCTAATAATCAAACCCGACGTTGTCACTGTTGGAATAATCGAGGCCATGACATAACACGAGTCTTGTGGCCCAATTGTTTGATTGGAGCAAGTATCGTATGTTATCGATGGTGTGATGGTCACCCCTGTTGATGGACTGACGTTGGATGCAAAACTCACTGGTCCTAGAGTTGCACCTTGATCGGTGCTTGTATTGGTTAACACAAACTTGACCACGTTGTCCGTATACTGATAAGTTGTTGTGGGCAGATATAGAGCACTACCCGTGCTCGCCGAATTACCAGCTTGCGTCACTGGGCAACTACCTGTTCCACCACTAGTAACCAGTGTGCCTGTGCTTGGAGTCGACGTATTTGTACCGGCATTGTAGGTAAATAATCCAGACACAGTGAGTTGACCTGTTGCATGCGGGGTTAATTGTCCACTAATATGGCAGCTTTGCCCCTGGCTCAACAGGATTGGTGAGTTTGACGTACCGCAATTACTGGCAAGTTGTCCGCTGGTTATTATCTCAATTGTTGCGACTGAAGTTGGACTGGATGTTAGGAGATTATGACCATTAATATCACCAGCATATCCTGTCACCACTACTGGTTCGGGAGATGAATTATGATAAGTAACGGTAAAAACAGGCGTTTGTGTTGGGTTATTTAATGAAAATGGGGGTATGGTCGTTATACTACCAGTGATAATTCCAGAAGTTGGGGGCGGAGTACCAGTGCTCGTGACGGTTATAGCAGGCAGCGGAATACGATTATTGTGATAGCCATAAGTGAGTGCAATAGACGACCGCCCTGCAGTTGTAGGTGCAAATTCAATAATGATATAACAACTCGCCTTAGGGGCAATGGAGTGTTGATTGCAATTTTGATAAATATTAAACACTCCGCCTTGCTCATCAAAGCTGGTCATTAGAGTAGCCGGTAGAGGTAGATTATTCGTTAAGGTGTAGACTGCCCACGAAGACGTTCCTATTGGAGTACTGGCAGGAAAAAAGCCAGATGTTGGCTGCACCGACCACGCCACAGGATTCGTACCGGCAAAACTGTTCACTACAAATAACATCAGTAATGTGGTCATACTATATCGAAGAGTATCCCTATACTTCATATCAGTTTTCCTTCTAAAAATGCGTATTATCTGCCAAACAAATAAGTAACACCCACTACGACATCGTTTGTGCCATAGGCTCCAAAAGCCAAGCTGGTGCCAGACCAAGTATTCCGGCCTTCTCCGGATATAGTTCCAACGTTTTGATAAAGATAACCGAGGTTAAGAATGAAATGTTGTGAAACTATATAATCCAAACCAGCGCCAGCATTATAAGCAAACTGATTCTTATTGCCTGTAAAATTAGGGCTGATGCGTGGTGTTATTCCAGGCAAAGCAGTTTCATTATAGCTTGCATGGTTGAACGCACCACCTAAACCCACAGTAATATAAGGCGACCATTTGTTTATTGTGTAAATATTTACCTTGGCAGTTGCTAATAAGAGATTGGATGATAGGCTCGATTTATAATTGTAATTCGTGAATAGGGGAGTCGAGTACTGTATGATTTCACCTCTAGGGTGGCCAATAAAACCATGTTGGTACAGCAATCCTAAAGAATAGACAGGCAGCCAGTGTTGCTCACGTTGCCAACGGTATCCACCTGAAATATTAATCATTGGAGCATGGGCTGTTTTATTTATAGTATAGGTGTCTTGATTGTAAGGTGACGGGTAATCAGAGCCATTATTAACGCGCATGGTCTTTTTGCTCGCTTGGAATTGCTCACCTAGGTTGACGGAGAGAAACCAGCGCGCTTGTGGGCCCATGATAACGTTTGCGGAGGAAATCGGTGTGGTTGATTGAGTGGCATAAGAAAGACAAGGCACATAGAGGACAACAGCTAAAAAGGTACTACTTAGATGAGACAAATTCCGTTTCATAATACAGTCCTTGCAAGGCGTCACAGTTGCCGGGTCATTTTGCATAGTTGCACTGACTATGGCTTAAATTTCAAAAGATATCAACGGGCGTTATACTGCGCGCAGTATAGATCGCTGTGTTTGTATAATAACAAACTCACTCGGCACTTGAATTTTAACAATTTCTAACAATTGATGCACATAGTTATCCACAGATTGTTGAGAATCAATCCGGCTATAAAAAATAAAATTGAATTAAAAATCATTGTGTTAATAAACCTGTTGACATTGTATGATTTATGAGTCAGAAAGTTATGCACATCATGCAAGTTGCATATAAACGTGACAGAACGTATGATTCTGTGAAATCAAATGCAAGAGTTCAACGATTATGAATACTGTAATGGAACGTCAACCACTCACGGAATTTACTGAAAAGGCCTACCTTGATTATTCGATGTATGTCATTTTAGACAGAGCACTCCCGCACGTGGCGGATGGATTAAAGCCCGTACAACGCCGTATTGTTTATGCCATGTCCGAACTTGGCTTAAAAGCAACGGCTAAATATAAAAAATCAGCACGAACAGTGGGGGACGTGCTCGGTAAATTCCATCCACATGGAGACTCGGCTTGTTATGAGGCCATGGTGTTGATGGCTCAACCTTTCTCTTATCGCTATCCCTTTGTAGATGGTCAAGGCAACTGGGGATCGCCCGATGATCCGAAGTCGTTTGCCGCCATGCGTTATACAGAAGCACGTTTATCGGCTTATGCAGAGGTGTTGCTGAGTGAGTTGCAGTTTGGTACGGTCGATTGGGTAGATAATTTTGACGCGACCTTACAGGAACCGTCTCTTTTACCAGCGCGATTACCGAATGTATTGTTGAATGGGGCAACAGGTATTGCAGTAGGCATGGCCTCTGATATTCTGCCCCATAATTTGATTGAAGTAGCCAATGCGTGCAGCCATTTATTAGATAATCCGATGGCCCCGTTAGAAACCATCATGCGTTTTATACAAGGGCCTGATTTTCCAACACAAGCAGAAATTACCACCTCCTCTGCGGCTATTCGAACGATGTATGAGACAGGGCTCGGATCCATTCGTATGCGCGGTATTTACCGGGTAGAACATCACACGGTTATTATCACGGCCTTACCTTATCAGGTCTCCGGGGCCAAAGTCATTGAGCAAATCGCAGCCCAGATGCAGCAAAAGAAATTGCCAATGGTGGAGGACTTACGGGATGAATCTTGTCATGAATACCCAACACGACTAGTGATTATTCCGCGCTCTAATCGAGTGGATGTAGAAGGGTTGATGTCCCATTTATTCGCGACCACAGATCTCGAGCGATCGTATCGTGTGAATTTTAATATGATTGGGTTGGATGGGAAACCGTCGGTTAAGTCCTTGCTAACGATATTAAACGAGTGGATTGTCTTTCGTCTTGCTACGGTTACAAGGCGCTTGCATCATCGATTAGACAAAGTACTGGATAGGCTACATGTGTTGGATGGGTTGTTGATAGCTTATTTGAATCTGGATGAAGTGATCGCCATCATCCGTGAGTCAGAGACGCCTAAACTCGCTTTGATGTCTCGATTTTCATTGAGTGATCGACAAGCGGAGGCCATCTTAGAACTCAAATTGCGTCACTTGGCGAAACTTGAAGAAATGACACTGCGCAGTGAACAAGCTGCTTTGTCTGAAGAGCGGGATACATTGCAACATATTTTGGCAAGTGATCTGCGATTACGAGCGTTGGTTAAAGCTGAAATAATCACTTGTCGTGATACTCATGGAGATGCAAGGCGATCGCCTCTGGTGGAGCGAGGAGATGCTCAGGCCTTGAAAGAAGAAGATATTTTACCGAATGAGCCTATCACGGTTGTTCTTTCAGACAAGGGGTGGATCCGAGCGGCTAAAGGATATGATATCGATGGGCGGGCGTTGAGTTATAAATCTTCGGATGGCTTTAAGGCACAGACCAATGCACGAAGTAATCAACAAATTATTTTTTTAGATAATGAAGGTAAAGTTTACACCCTGCCTGGGCATGTGTTGCCTTCAGCACGAGGTCAAGGAGAACCTTTAACAGGTAAATTGAATCCTGTTGAAGGCGCTGCATTTGTGGCATTGGCGAGTGGAGAACCCGATGACTGGATTCTGTTGGCCAATGATGCAGGGTATGGTTTTGTTGCGCAATGCATGTCGTTATATGTGAAAAACAGAAATGGAAAAGCTTGTTTGAAGTTGCCGAAGCATAGTCAGATTTTGTCGCCGCAGCGGATCACTGATAAAAACACTCAGTGGTTGGCAGCGGTGACCAATACGGGGCGACTTTTGTTGGTGTTGGCCGTAGAGTTGCCTGAATTGTCGCGAGGTAAAGGCAGTAAATTTATTCAAATCCCAACGGCCAAAGCGACCACTCGCGAAGAAGTGGTACTCTATATACAATTTTTACTGCCAGAAGAGACGTTGATAGTGCATGCTGGAAAACGGTTCTTGGCATTGAAAGCCGCAGATAGAGTGCCTTATCAAGGCAAACGGGGTGCACGGGGCCATCGTCTGCCGCGTGGATTTCAGGCGGTTACAGGATTAGAAGTTTTGGCGTAGGAGGCAGGATGCAATATCAAACACGACGACGTGCGCTAGCAGCGCGGTTGCCCAAAGAGTCTGTGGCATTGATTCCAGCGGCAAAAGAGGTTGTGCGAAATGGGGATAGTACCTATCGGTTTCGGCAAGACAGCGACTTTTATTATTTGACTGGATTTAATGAACCGGATGCGCTGTTGGTGGTGAACGCGGAGGGGGAAAGCTATGTATTTAACCGACCCCGTGCACCCGAGCAAGAACAATGGACAGGCGCTCGACTAGGGCAGGAGTTAGCACCGGAGCGTTTGAAGGTTGACGCGGCTTTTTCTATTGAAGATCTGGATCGACAATTACCCGATTTTTTGACAGGTAAGCAGGCTATTTATTTTGCATTGGGTCGATGTCCACAGTGGGATGCTCGTATAGTTGCAGCGTGGTCACTCGTGAAGGGACGTGCACGACGCGGTGTACGTGCCCCAGATACATTCTGTGATCTGCAGCCTATTTTAGGCGAAATGCGTCTTTTTAAAAGTCCTGATGAGATAGCGTTGATGCAACGTGCGGTTGATATCTCGGTGGCAGCGCATCATCGTGCTATGAGAGTGGCTTTAAAAGCTCAATATGAATATGAACTAGAAGCGGAGTTGGTCTATGATATGACCCGACTTGGGGCTCGGAGTCTTGCTTATGACTCGATTGTGGCTGGTGGTGCGAATGCTTGTGTGCTGCATTACACCGCTAATAACGCGCCGCTCTGCCGAGGTGACTTGGTATTGATCGATGCAGGGGGAGAGTTTGAAAATTATGCGTCTGATCTCACACGA
>CAMBHM010000037.1 GCA_945867185.1 Legionella genomosp. 1 | reverse complement strand
ATTATCAACCTGCTCTCCCATGAGTAGGCTTTTTCCACATGCAAAAATTCTTTTACCATAAGACTCAACCAATGATACCACGTTAACTTTTGACTCATTTCTTTTCCTTAGCAGAAAGGCCTATTACTCCTACACTTTCACATCCAGATAACAGTAAATCATCCGGAAACTGTCCCTTTCTATCAATATATTCTGAATACTCCACAGAAAATTTCGTTCGCAACAACGATCGCTCAAGAACCTCTTTAGTTATCCAATGCACAAATTTTGGTAATGAGGCAGCTCTACCACTACTTTCATACTCTGCGGGATCTGTTACCTCACCCGGCCATTCATTACCATCCGAAACCCGACGATTAAACTCAGGCAAAAATCGTTGCCAGTTTTTTAAATAAGGCGTTTCACAAACAATATATATCTTTCCACCAGGAGCAAGTAAGTTAGATAATAATGCAAGTGACTCTTCGATTTTTTTCCCTGAAAAAAAATGTAAGACTCTACAAAGTAAAATAGCATCAAAAAAATGCTCAGGCAGTCCCACCAGCTCTTCTGGGAAGCGACCTGGAATAAGTACCAACCGACTGCTGTCACCTGTGATCGAATCAGCGCTATCAGGTAAAGATTCTATAGATCTTGATCGGACTACAGCAAGATTCTCAGGGTCAATATCATTACAAAAGACAATACTTCCTTTTGCTAAAGCCTCTAAGGTGGCTGCACCAAATGCAGCTCCAATTTCAAGCATCTTCCCGCCATGCTCCACCACAGTTGCAGCATATTCAATGAATTTCCGAGAAACCGGATCGCAGGGTGCCGTTGTAAAACCTCCAAATGGATTATGTGTTTTTGTAAATATGCCCATCACTTCTCTGGTAGGTGGTACCTCGACTCGAGAAATGCTTTTAGGATCGGACAGAACATTATTTTCTAAATCTTCTACAAAATCACAGGACTCTCCAACTAGCCAAGGCGCAGGTTCATCAGGTCTGGTCGATGACAAACATTCAAATAATCGTTGAACCCTATCAAAATTATTTTTATAGGAAAGTAAAAATGTAACTGTGGGGGTCCCAAAGTGCGCAGACCATCTTGATGCTCTCACATCAAGCAAGCTCCTCTTCAATCGTGAATCTGAAAGATAACGACAAAACCCCTCAAGCAAAATAGTTGCTCTCGTCATCTGAAGAAGCTCATTCTCTCCAGGTGACTCAGCAAGTCGATGCCAGGACTCTATAAAAAAATGATTGGATGGTATTAGAAACAAGCCCAGCTCAGCCTCGTTCTCTCTACTAAAAACATCTGTAATGGCTTTATAAAACGCTAAGAACCGCATGTGATCGCTTCCATGGTGTGCAGTCAAAAAATGCCAAATATATATTTAAAGTCCTAATATTTCAATCACTATATTTCTGTGACCTTTCGGCAATTCATAGAACTGTCGCCTAGCATGTACCAAACAGAAACTTGACAAAGATAGGAGCGGTGGTCTTCATGAAGACTCACAATGCCTGTGGTAAAGCAGGTATGCTGACTTTTTTACCTTTATCGACATAAGCTATGGATATGTCGATGACATAAACATATACTTTTAATAGGTCGAAATTTCATAAGTTTTTAAACATGACATTTAATTCTAGCCAACCTTATAATGAGTTACCTTACCTGCCACCAAAAGCCGTACTGGAAAGCATTGAGATATTAAAAGCTTGTATTCCAGCGAGAACAGCCTTAGCCGAGTTGAAGCAAGCTGGTGAGTTACTTCCTAACCAAGGTCTACTCATTAACGCACTGCCTTTGTTGGAAGCGAAAGATAGTTCTGAGATTGAAAATATTGTTACAACCACTGATAAGCTCTTTAAATTTGCTCAAGAAGATACGCATGCGGATTCTGCTACTAAAGAAGCTTTACAATACAGAACAGCCTTATACCAGGGATTTGTTGCATTAAAGGATAGACCTTTAAGCGTCGCTACTTTAGTAAGAGTATGCTCTACCATTAAAAATACCGATATGGATATACGCCGTATTCCTGGCACAACCATTGCAAACTCGACTACAAGTGAGACTATTTATACACCACCTGTCGGTGAAACAGTTATCCGTAATCTATTATCAAATTGGGAGCAGTTTATTCATAGCGAAAATGAATTAGATCCCCTTATCTGTATGGCTGTTGCGCATTATCAATTCGAGGCGATTCATCCTTTCCTAGATGGTAATGGCCGAACAGGCCGTATTATTAATATTCTTTTTTTGATAGAAAAAGGGTTGCTTTCTCTGCCTATTTTATACCTTAGTCATTATATTGTTCGCCATAAGAAAGAATATTATCGACTACTTGATAACGTCACGAAAAAAAATGAATGGCAAGAATGGATCCTTTACATGCTTCATGCCGTGACTCAAACAGCACAGCTTACTTATCATAAAATAAATGCTATTCGACAGTTGATAGATAACACAATTGAATTTGTACGACATGAATCACCAAAGATTTACAGTTATGAATTAGTTAATCTTATTTTTGAGCAGCCGTATTGCCGTATCCAAAATCTTATAGAGACTGGTTTGGCTCGCCGTCAGACAGCGTCTACTTATTTAAAAAAATTATGCGAGATAGGTGTGCTTCAAGAAGTATCCTCTGGCAAAGAAAAATTATTTGTACATCCAAAGTTAATGCAGTTATTAACCAATGACAAGAATCAATTTAAAGAATATCAGTATTCGCGCTGATTCGCCTAGTCTTGGATCTGAGCATAGAGTGTCTCAAATTGGCGCATTACTAAAGTGATGTCATGGGGGGCAATCAAGGCTAAACTCGTCTCTCCCATGGCGCGACGGAGTGGTTCATCGGTGAAAACACGGACTATATATCGAGTCAGTTCTGTATCGTTTGTTGCATTAAATAAAAACCCATTCTCTCCATGATTCACCAATTCCGGTAAGGCCACTGCATTGACTGCTAGGATGGGCAAACTGGAGGCCATGGCTTCCATAGTCACGATACTTTGTAATTCAGCGGTGCCTGCGATGATAAAGCAATCCGCAAGGCAGTACAATTTGGGTAGATCTTCTTCGGGGATAAAGCCTGTGAAGGTGACGTTTTCTGTCATGTGATAGCCCGTCACCAAGGAGGTGAGCGTTTTTTTGAGCGCACCAGTTCCGGCAATAACTAAGTGAAACGAGCAGCTGGTCAGGGCTTCTTTAACAGCTTTGATGATGAAATGGATGTTTTTTTCTTTGTCTAGACGACCCACATAAAGCAGAATGGGCCTGTTCGGTAGGTGATATCGTAAACGGATTCCTGAGGTATCTTGTTTTGGTTTGAATCGATTGAGATCAATGCCGCAGGAGAGGGGGTGGATTGGTTTTGTAAAATAAGGGGCAATTAAGGCGGCGGCTCTCTTGGTGGGTGTGGTGATGAGATCCATCTTTTCGAAGATCTTGGCAAAATCTCTCCACGCATAGTGGATGAGTAGAGGACCTGTCCATTTGGAAAATGGTAAATAATGAACCATGGTCTCCGGCATGAAGTGATTGGTTGCTATCGTTGGGATCTGCTGTTTTGTTGCTATGTTAAGAACAGCTCGGCTCACTCCAAAATGCCATTGAAAATGAATGAGATCGGGCTGAAAATCCTGTATGATTTGTTCGATACGTTTGCCCGAAAAAGGCAGAAAGCATACTCTAAATTTGGAGTATACAAAGGTCGGGACCGATCGCATGCCAAAGACGGTGATCTCGTTGATGACACGTTTGGTATAGGCGAAGGATTCTGAGGGGGCAATCACCAATACTTGATGCCCACGTGCTTGTAATTGCATTGCAAGGCGCTCAGTAAAGCGAACGCATCCGTTAACCAAGGGGTAATAGAGATCAGAGACCAAGATAATATTCATAGTCTAAGAGTCTTTATCACGCAATGCTCCAAAGGCTGCTTTGGCAATGTGTAACGTTTTCTCTACATCGCTTACCGTGTGCGCGGCACTGACAAACCAATTATGGTGAGGATGTACAAAAACACCTCGCTGTACCATTTCAACGCAAAATTGTTGTTGTAAGTGAAGACCGTGATCCTGTTCAAAGGTGAGAAAGGGCATAGCAGGGGGCCCTGAAGCAATCGCTTGATATCCATAGTCGCTTGCTGTTGCCATCAGCCCTTGCATCAATCGCGTGCCAATGTCAGACATGGTTTCGACACCCTGGTTTTTCTCTAGAATAGTAAGACAGGCAAGGGCGGCTGCCATTGGCACAGGATTAGCCCAGTAGCTGCCTGTTAAAAATACTCGACTGGCAGCAATGCGTAATTCTTTTCTGCCTAAAGCTGCTGAGAGGGGATGTCCATTGGCAATGGCTTTACAGAAGCAGATGAGATCAGGTTCAAATTCGAAGTAGCGGTGTGAACCTCCATGGTGAAGACGAAACCCTGCGCGGATATCATCGAGAATGAGTACGATGCCTTCTTCTCGACATCGGGTTTCAATATGTTGAAAGAATCCAGGGTTGGGTAACTCAGACGCTGCAAAGGCGGGATGATGAAAAGGAGAGATCATCACGGCAGCCAATTGGTTACGCCCTTTTTTAAGTTCTCTTTCAAAAGAAGTCAGATCATTCCAAATAAATTCATGAATATGACACGTGTCCTCTGGAATCAATCCTGCGTGCCCTGGGGTGCACCAAGGATCAATCCCATGGTAGCTGTTCGTGACTTTTAGTATTTTTTTTCGTCCGGTGTACTCACGAGCCACCTGAATAGCCCAGGTCGTCAAATCAGAGCCATTTTTTCCAAAAACGGCCCAGGCCGAAAAATCAATAAGGTTCACCAAATATTCGGCAAGTTCCACCATCACTGGGGTTGGATGGTTTGGACAGAGTGCTGTTTGTTGGGCATCTAAGGCCGCCGCTTCTACCACAGGGTGTTGATGGCCGAGCACGACAGGACCATACCCACAAAGCCAATCGATATATTCGTTGTCATCCACATCCCAATACCGGGTACCACGAGCGGCTTTTGCATAGTATGGAAAAGCGCCAGGTACCAGCATGGCCGGAGTCGTGTGGCCATAGATGCCACAGGGAATCACTTGTTCTGCGCGAGCAAACAAGGCGTGTGAATTTGAAAATGAAGTCATACAGGCCTCTCTAAATAAATCTGTAGGCGCTCCATCATCAGGCCCAATCCTTCAGCCAGCGGAGACAAGCCAGTTATTTGGATTCGCCGTGCTCCAATGGCTGCCATGGTATCGAGATCATTGCGTAATGCTGCATTGGCAATATCAAGATCGGTGAAATGCACGTGAACATCTGGTTTACGTGGGGGGGATCCTCGTCCAGCTTGTACGCCTTTATCATTGTGTTCGAACCAAAGAGAGGGAGTAGCTGGGTGTGCAATGGAGAATTGGGCCAACCCTTGTGGGATTTTTTTTAATAGTGATTGAGAAAAAGTATCAAATGTTGCAAGAGGGGCCAGTCCCAATCCGCCGATTAAAAAAGTCAACTGGGTGTATAACGGGCATCTTGAGGTATTGTCGTGTACTAGAAGATTAAATCGATCGGCTAAAGACGAAAAGTCTCTCAGAAATCGTATGCGCCATAGACCGCGGGTGATGATAGGAAGTGCCCATTGATGTCCATTAAAGAAAGCATTTAAGTGTCGGTGCGTTAAAAATAAGAAGGAGACATGGGGTGTAGGAATGGCACGTGGATGAAAAAGAATGTCTCCTCGTTTGATCTCCAAGGCGACAGGGGTTTCACCTAGTACACCCATGGATAAAGTGATAGCCCAGGGGGCCATGAGCGCACGGGCTTCTGGATCGATGCAGACCAACTCAGAAAAAGCCGGTAACACGGCGTGTAAGAAGAGATGACTCAATGCTTTAGGCGATACAGGGCTTTTCATGAGGATCCTTAGTCTTTTGATAAACACCTGCGCGAATGGTTTCAAAAAATTGTTCCCATTGGGGGAGGATGGCTTGGCGTTGGTAGCGTTTACCCCATTTGATCCCCTTGGCACTGAGGTTCGCTGCAAAGTCTTTGTGGCTTGGCAGTATAATAGAGGCAATAGCGTCTGCTTGGGCCTCTACAGAGTAGGGATCAAAATAGACGGCCGCCTCTGCATATACTTCCTGATGAACGGGAATGCGAGAGGCTGCCACTTTTCCACCACAAAGCATCGCTTCCACACCAGTTAAATCAAACCCTTCCATGACAGAAGGGCATACCACACACGCTGCTTGTTGGTATAAAAATCGTAATTCTGATTTAGGTAAGTGCTGTAAATGAAAGAGTTCCCCTCGTTCTTGCCATGGTCGCATTTTATCCAGTATGGATAGATAGTTCCAACCAAGCGTCCCAACGAGAATGAGTTTCAGTGGGGGTGTCATCGTGTGCCGCATGATTTCCCAAGCTTCAATCAAACGAATATGATTTTTACGAGGCTCAATGGTAGAAACCATTAAGAGAAAAGGGAAAGGAATAGCGGAATGAGTCATCTCATCCAGAGCATATCGAAGGATCTCCGATGGTATCGTTCTTGAAAAAATGATTTCGCATAGTGTATGGCGACTGTGTTTTTCTGGATAGTACTCTTCTGACACCAGATCATGAATGACCACTGATCGATTGTCCAGCTCTGGACAAATACGCAGCAATTCATGACGAGAGGAATGACTGGTACAAGCAAAAAGCCCTTTTTTTGCATTCTGAAGCAGTGCCTTATAATGAAACAGTTGATGAAATTTGGGTTGATAAACCAAGTGAGGTGCAAAGACAGGGATGGCATCATGATATCGGATAATCAGCTGGGTATTTTTTTCAACGCGTACGGGGATGGGTGTTTGAGCCAGAAAAATATCATAGTCTCTCGTGTCTAGTTTAGGGTAGGCAACGGCCATTAGGCCTGCTAGTTGCAGGAGGGTAAGGGGAGCTTGAAGGGTGCGAAAAGAGGTGTTGGTCACCTTTTTAAACACTTGGGGAGAGAGCGTTTTCGAAAAAAAATGCTCCCATAGAAAGTGTTCAAACCCTTGGCTATTAAAATAATCAAGAGGCATTGAGGCCCCTAAAGTGGTTAAACAGTTGATAGTAAGAATATGGTAGGACAATACACCTAGTTCACGTATAGAAAGCTTGCTTGTCTCTAAAGCTGCTTTAGTTTGGTAACTGATGATAAAATCAGATAGTTTTTTGATTGGATTGCGTGCCTGTTGAGTGGGGAGCGCTCTAGGCAGCTTTCGTAAATCATAAGGCCTGTCCTTTACTATCAATCCTGCTACATCACAAGTTTCTGTATCCAACAATGATGAAAAAAGGAGTTGTGTTTCTTGGGTAATACCAGCAAAACCTGTGTGTTGGTCACGTAATTGCATGAGTACACGCGTTTTTTTTTCCGTTGTTTGCGTATTATTTATCATAAAAACCTCCCCCCAAAGATTTATATAGGTTAATTCGGGCGATTTGATACGTGACGTTTTGATGCAGGGATGCCATTTCCAAATGATTCAGATCTTCTTCTGAGCGTAACACAGTATTAAAATCAGATAGGCCTTTTTGATAAGTATTGTTTGCTAGTTTTAAAACAAGGCGTTTTTGTTCGAGCGCCTTTTGAAAATGCGCGGCACTGTTTTTATAGTGCTTACAAAAATTATAGTGTGTTTCTACATCATGCAAGGCATTCAGGACCGTCATTTGATACTGAACAACAGCGAGGGCTTTTTCGCGTTTTCTCAGATCAACGATTCGGTATAGGCTCATATTCAATAAAGGTGCAGTAAATACGCCAAAAAAGGTAGATTCCGGATCTTGCATGGCGAAAATATTGCTTGCCAATGTTTGGGTTTGCCAAGCCAATAACCATCCAATGGTTATTTGAGGAAATAAATTCGCCATGGCCACACGAATATTAGCATGTGTTGCAGCCACTCGACGTTCAGCGGCGATGATATCTGGACGCCTTCGTAGCAGTGCTGAGGGAACGCCCAAACGGATGGATTCGGTCAATTGTGGCACAGGGCGATAGGGGCGTAACTCATGGGCGAGTACGCCTGGGAAATGACCGGTTAATAATTCAATCTTATGTAAAATCATCGTGATGAGGGCGCGATTTTGTTCTAACTCTGCCAATTGTGTTTCAATGAGGGCTTGTTGCGCTGCAAGGTTCATGTAATTGGTTAGTCCAGCGTGATAGCGTGATTTTAAAAAACCGAGGACTTGTTTATTGGCTGCAAGGGAGCGGTGAAAAATATTGTCTTTCGTTTGTGCTTCTCGAAATTCAACATATGCAATTGCGATGTCTGCTTGCAAGGTGAGTAAGGTAAAATCATGTACGGCTTGTTCTGCTTCTAAAGTGGCTGCGGCGCGATGTCGTTGCTCTCGTTGTTTTCCAAACAAATCGGGTTCTATGGCCGCACTCAATGCAAGTACTTGCGTGAGATCAAACCCCGTGCCATTAGGAGGTAAGGCATCGGCACTGAGCTTTGGAAACAACTGTGCATAGGAGACGGCGTACTCTTTTCTAGCAACGGCGATTCGTTCTTGGGCAGCTTTGAGATCTAAATTAGAGAGTGCTTGCTGTTCAATGAGATTATTTAAGATCTGATCATGAAAAGGTCGCCACCAAGCACAGCGGATGGCTTTCTCTGAGAGGGCTTTTGTGGGCGCACTCCAAGTGAGCGGTGTTTCTGCAACAGGCGGTATGTACTGAGGACCGACGGAGCAGCCGGTTAGGAACAAAGGTATGATAAGGGCGATTTGATGATGGATTCTCCATGGTATCGATGTCCTACGGTTTGTCGCAGGAGGTTTGTACGAGGAATAATGGTGAAGTTGTATGAATCGCTTCATGTCGATCTATGCATAGGAATCGTCGCATCAAATTGTTGCCCCGCCACAATCTGCGGGTATTTTGACCGATCGAAGTAGTATAAAGCTTCCTGTACGCGCGCATTCAAGCGTTCTTGTGTCACAATATACTGATCCAGTTGCAGAAAGAACAGCGGAATTTTTAGGTGAGGCTGTTCATTGCTTGTGATATAAGCACGTGCTTTTGGATTAAAATGTTGTAAATCACGCTCGTCTAAGGAGACGCGTACGATGCTTTTATGGAGATCGCCTAATAATACAATAAGTTGTGAGCTTCCTACATAGTCATTGAGATGTGCTGATAGTTGTAGCACCACGCCATCTTTCGGTGCGATGATTGTGAATTGGCTCAAGAGTAATGTTGCTTCACGCACATTGGCCTTAGCGAGATCCAAATTCGTTTGTGCTTCTTTGAGCTGCATTGCTTGTAAGGTTACCTCATGTTTTTTTTCTTGGATCTCAACGCGACTGATCGCGCGTTTATCAACCTCATATAAACGTGTCAGTTGTCGTTTGAGATGGGCTATTTGTTTTTGATGCAGAAGCAGTGCATTGTTGGCTTGTTCGAGCTTGATGGTTTGAATAGTCAGATGATTGCGTGCCATCGCATCATCTAAAGCGCACAGGATCTGCCCCTTTTTAACGGTTTGGCCTACAACAATAGGCAAGGACGTAATGAGACCTGCTTGTAACGTTGGGATTCGTAGGATGTCGTTGATTGCATCTACCACAGCGGGCGCTACGATGAGCGCTTTCGGAGCATGAGAGCGGTGAGGGGAGATCTTGTGTTCTGTGCGTTTGGACAGCAAGGTCATTTGAAAAACAAGGAAAATAAGAAACAGGAGGAATACACTGCCTCTTAGCCGTTTTTGCATTGTTTCTGTGAGTTTCATACCATCTCGCTGGGTTGTTCGTGGGTCATCGAGCGCGCCTTATCGACATCCTGCGGTATATGAATGAGGTTTGAGCTGCGTTCTTGTAATCCTTTCAATTCAAAGACTTGGTGCGCATAAGGGGTGATTCGATGATCATGGGTACAAATCAGAAACGTGCACCGGTTTGTGCTTGCATACTCTTTAATGATTGAAAAAATCAATTGCGCACTGTCCTTATCTAAATTGCTGGTGGGTTCATCACATAACACCAATCGTGGTGCACGAATCAAGGCACGCCCCATGGCAATACGTTGTTTTTGTCCGCCAGACAGTGTATCTAATTTTGAGCGAAGATGCTTATTGAGTCCTAGGCGGATCATCAAG
>CAMBHM010000036.1 GCA_945867185.1 Legionella genomosp. 1 | reverse complement strand
GGTCGGCAGTGATGCAGATAAACATTGGCGCAGGTTCATCAAAAAACCACGAACAAATTCCAAGCAATTGATAGGTCCTTTGGAAGACTCCTGCAAGACGGTCATCGTTGCAAGTATCGTTGCATTTTCTCTCATATAGATATCCATTTCAAGGATGAGAGGCTCCAGCTCTTTTAATATGGGATCCTCTAGTTCAAGCGATGATATTCTAACGATACCCCTCGTGCGTCCTTCTGTAATGAACGTTTTCGCTTGTGCTACCTCTGCAAACAACCGTGCAATGTTTTCTTGAACCACTAAAAACGCATTTTTATACTTCGGAATCAATCCGTCCGCCGAGAAAAAACTCAGCTTGCTTTTAGTCTGAAGGCCCAGCAAAATAGGCTGTCGGCACCCATCAGAGTGAGACTTAAATAATTGTTCGGCCTGACGTTTCAGCTCCCTGCAATCCTGCACTAATCCTGGAACAACCTCGTCAACGAACTGAGAACACAGTCGCTTTATCGTGTTCGACAACTGTGTTGGTTTGAGGGCAACAATCTCCTCGAGACTAAGCTTACTCTTTCTATAAAGGGTGGTGATCAATGGTATAAGCGAACATATAGCTTCTGTTTCATCAGGTAATAATCCATTCGTATAACGAACCAAACAAATAAAACAACTCTTTCGTTTTAAGGGTGGCATGATACCGATCAATGGTTCCCACCGCGTGTCTAAGGAAAACTGATTTAAAAATGTACCTTGATCTCGCTCGCTTAATAGATCAATAACACCCTGTATTTTATTCCCAATGGACAGGTCCTGCAAAAACGTATGGTTTGTTTTTTGTATAAAGTGTAATATTTTCAACCGATTGTCAACGGGGAATTCAGGTAATAGCACCACGACTTCTTTTACTGTCAGTCGACATGCTCCTATCCAAGCGACACATACATCCTCTTTCTGAAACATATCAAGCAACAAGGTAGAAAGACGTCTATTCCTGAACATTGTTTGCCGATCAAGACTCTCAATGAGTGCGGGATACACGGTTGGTTCCAAGAACGGTAGAATACGTGATAGCTCCTGCGCTATTCTTGGTGTTCCAATATAACGACATCCTTCTTTGAAGCTATCCGCACTAAATGCTCTCATAAAACGCACAAAATAATCATCTTGGGAGCCCATACTTCGAATAATTTGTTCTCGTAGCGTCGAGCTTTGTACTCGATCATGCCTCTGTATCAATGCAAGTTTTATCCCACACGGCTCCAATTTTGACATCATTGTCAGCAAAAAGGGCAATTCCAATTGAATAGCAACATCAATCAATTTTTCTTGTTTAAGACCCGACAGTCGATTGATAATATAGGCGAGGCGATCTTGCAACTTCAATAAGGCTGCCAAACCAGTTACTGTCACTTGTCTTCCATCTGGCCCTTTTTCTTGATACCCGAGAGCTCGAATAAACAGAGGGAATTCAGCGATCTCAATTGCGTTGAATAAGTTATAAAGAAGGACAGGGGTTTCAATTATCAACGGCTTACCGAGCATCTCGACGAGATTCACATAATCACGAGCGCCTGATCCAAATAAATTAAGCGTCACTCCAATGTGATCGCAACTTAGCATCTCTGTTAACAAAGTTGACCGACTCTCTTTACCTATTTTCAAATAATCGCTCAGCTTACTATGAGGTAGCCTTTTTAATAAACTCAGTACGGCCTCTGTATTAAAATGTTGTACTCCATACACAAAAACATGCTTTTTTTGAATTTCAGAAAACGATGGGCTGCGTGCAACAGTTGCAAAGACATTGAGTAATACCGCAAAATTTTGGATATTGACAACTTTTAGAAAGGAGGGATAGCTCGCTTCAGGTAGAGCCTGTAAAATACGCACCAAAATCCTCTCATTGGAACGCCAAGCATCCCATTTTTGACCTAAACCCATCCATATGAGCTCTTGTAATTCTGGCGTCTTCTTCTCCAATAAACTAGCTATTCCTGGGGGTGACTGAAGAATAGCTAGACAATCAGATGAATCCAATGCATTCCAAAATGTTGCATACTCTTCTCTCGCTAGAGCCATCGCCATTGCACTGCTTATTCTGTTTGGTATGATCGGCTCAAGCACAACACCAAGGGATGATTCAACACATTCATCAAATTGAATCTGTCCACTCGAATAACCGTTTATGAGTTGCTTGGTCTTCTCGATCAAGGGATCTTTTAACCATCCGAGAAAACGGAGTAATTTATAGATTATTCGCAGAATAATTGAGCGGTTGTCATCTAATCGAGTAACCGCCTGATTCAATTCCCATCTCAACTTAGTCTCCACTTCCCTCATCTTCCCCACCGACGGTGCTTGAACAAAGTTTTTCACAGCGAACAACAAGTGGATTTTTTCACTCATAACCCAGGCGTCATTCTCAATAATCTCTTTTACAAGAGCCCGCATCGTCTGCCTCGCTGCATCTTGTTTGAAATAAAATTTTTTAAAACAGGCGACCGAAACACCTAATAGTTCGAGGGCCCTTTGATGGGTCTGTTTCTCTCTCAATATAAGCGTCCGAAATTTGAGACTTTTTTGAAATAAGTACTCGCGTTGCTTAAAAGAAAGAGCGGGCATCAGCCGATCAAATACCGGTACGGGGTGATAGATTAAATTATCAACTTCTTTTTGTGCTAATAATCGATCTTGCTCTTCTACAGGAAGCAACGGAAAAATATCTATAAAGCGATCCAATGCCGTCAGAGATATGGTTTGAAGAACAGACCTTCCAGTTCTTGTTTGAATAAAAAAACCAATAGCTCCCCTATTTTTCCCTTCAACGGCCAACTCTATTAAGCTTACCAACGACTCTGGTAAAGCCTGAACTCGCTCCACTGCGATCACTCTGAGGCGCTGTTCTTCCTCAGTGATTGTTTCAAAGTTCTTATTCTCATAGATAAACCCTATCAGATAAGGGATCATAGCAAAATAAGGTCTATTAGACCCCCTCCCCTCTTTGCCAAAACAAGTAGCAACTTTTCCTTCCTCTTGAGCAAATCTATTAGGCAAATATGTAGCTATCATGTAATCATAGGCGTCCTTTATCACTTTAAATGCATCTGCTGTAAGAACCCTCAACTCCTCAGGCACTTTATCTGGATGCAGAACTGATGATAAATCTCTGTATCGTCTCATCATCAGCGCTCTCGATGTTGGATTATCAAAAATAACTGCTGGCGTTAAACCTAGCTTCTTCCAATGAACCAGTTCTCCTGCGATTTGTTTGAGTACTTCGCTTCTTGATATAGACATAACACAGCTCGCGATAAAAAATATTTAATTGTAGCACAAAAGTAGCACAAAAGTAAAACTACTGAGTCACGATGCAGAGATTCTGGGCGAATGCATTTATACCGGTGTGACATTATTCTAACTATAAGACAATTAGAAGCGGGCTCGCGTAGCTCTGACACTGTTTTTCGCTATAGTCCTCATGAGGTTTTCATGCAATCGCCGTGCCGGAACTATAGTTCGAGCTCAGTGGTGGCACTTACCCGGCGATTGTGACAGGATACCAATCGGTTCATCTTTCAACCATTTTTTATTCCAAAAACAACAAGTGTTCATCGATGGCAGTGCCTCAAATAGGCTGGGAATAGGACCCAGACAGTACCGCTGCCATTGCCCATCAAGCGCCATTTCAATGAAACAATGACGGGCATTCACACTCACATGAACCGGCACCTCAGGATATAATCGGGTCATTTCTTCTTTGAAAGCAATGACTCTAAGACGACAACTGCCAACCCCTAAGCGTCGAGCCTTGTCTAAATACGCTGCCCCTGTACATCCAGGACCTATACTGGCCCGAAGTGATCCGTCTTCTTTTCTATATTGAAGATATCTCGTTAATAACGCATGAATGCCTTCATGTCCAGGTAAACGCATTAAGGTACTCAGCAACGGCGTACTGTGATAATGCGTTGGCAATTGAAGCATACATTTGAATTCAATGGGTTGTGTTTCGGCTCTTTTCCCTTTGATATAATACAAATGGTTCGCCGAAGAGTAGGCGATCTCAAAGTCTCGTTCGCGCTCCCACCCCGCTATAGCCACATCCAACAACGTTTCTTGCGGATGCAATGACGGCAACGCTTGCCATTCATTGTGAATAAGCAGTTGTTTCGTTCCTTCAACAATGCGCGCCTCACCTTGTCTTTGACGCAATAAAGCCAAACCAAATCCTTGCGGATGACTTTGATAGTCACACGGTTGAAGCGTCGTGAGATCCCTGCCACCCAATATAAAATAATCAAACATATCCTTAGGATGCGCATTCACCATGAGACTGGTATGTACTTCCTGTCGATAATAACAAGGATTTGGTGTTTGCATCCGAGGTGAAATAGATTGAAAAATACGTTTGGCTCGTCCTGAAGAGGCCACAGTTTGGGTATCAATCCCTGAAGCATAGCTGGCGGGTTCAAGAACCACTTGACTCTCAACGCTTGCTTTCAGATCTATTAAAGCCCTTTGCAACACTTCCTCTCCATTAGTATTCGCAAGCTCTATCGCAATCAATTGTAATTTCGCCTTTTTCAGATAAAACGGATCCATTTTATCTGAAAACAACACTGCGGCATGCTCAAGATAATGCGATAAAGAATGAGGCTCCATAAATTGGCTTTGACAGGCCTGGTGATTCAAAATTTCAATAGAGGCTCGCTTCAACCCTATTTTTTCTGCAGCCTGATAGAGCTGCTCATCCTGGGCTGGTCTTACTTTTTGGGCAAGCGGATCCTCAAAATCACTGCCATCGAATGCCTTATCCAGGTTTGCGGCATTCATTTGAACCAACTGCTCCTCCGACCACACATACAAACGAGCTCCACCGGCCAATTTGTCTCTAAAATAGGCGATCATCTGTCTCCTCTCTTGAGGCGTCCATTGGCTGAGCGCCCAATCAGAAAAAATAAGAGCAGGGCCTCCTTCTCCTCCACTGAATAGTGGCATCGACTGAGGAGTGGAGATCTCTTTCACGGCAACCCGTACATCCCCATCGAAGATCCCTTGTCTACGTGCAAAGTCCCTCACTGTAGTATACGACTTGGCAGGGAACCACGCTTCAAACCAACCGGATTTCTTTTTCTTTAAAAGAGGTAGCACGCTCACTAAGATCTGTAGCGCATCCCTTGTTTGTAGCGTGATAGAATAAGCTGCATAATTTTTTCGATACGGTAATAACGCCGCTTTAACCCCTGAGATTTTTAATCGGTCTTGTGTAGTACACCACCATTTATGTTCAATGCGAGCGAGTTGCTTGTCTATCACATCAAATAATTCATTCATCAATTTTGTGCCGGCAACTGGAAGTATCATCAATTCAAATGGAGGGAATTGTTGCGCTGTGTTTACAATGAGATCCTCGAGATCATCCCCTGTTGAAGTTGTCCCAGTACGCTCTGAGTGCCTCGTAAGGGCCTCCCTCAACCCCGCTTCAAGCGACTTAGGTGTCACAAAAGAGCCGCGCTGCACCAAATTCGGATCAACCTGATTTAAAACATCCATGATCTGTCGAGCACAATACGTGTCTTTTGCAGACACCTTCGTTCCATCACGATCCGTATGATCTTGTTTGCTACTTTTAAATAAGGATACAAACAATGCCCACATACTCGTACTACCAATGGGTGTTTTATTATAAGCCTCTAAAAATTGGGCCCGTTTGACAGGATCCGTGAATTTAAACACCAACAAACTCGCAGATATAGCAGGCAATACCCCCACCGCTTCACTCTTTTTCCAGCAAGCTAATAAGAACAAAATAAGCTTCTCTTTGTCTTCTGACAAGCACGACAACACCTCGTCTTGAATGACATCGAGTGATGTCTCATTGCTATAAACGAACCCAGCGGCGGCTACTACCTTCCTGAAATTTGATTCGCATAGTAATTCGGTGGCAAAACGCTGGAAAAACCCCATCAACACTTCAATCGGCTGTTTTTGATAAAATAAGTGAGTTTTTTTAGTTGAAGCACGAAGGTCCCGTTCATGATTACGAAACGTCAACCCATAACGATTTGTACTGGTACATACAAACGTAGAAATCACCTCACGATGACCATGTCGACCATGAGGGGTAGTAATAGACTGAAGCCCCCGCTTTAATCTACTAAACCAATCTTGCTCTGTAGACACCAAAAAAAGAATATCTCCAGGAGAAATCGATGCATCTTTGAGAAACAACATAGCAAGGATTAACGATGCCCATGATAATGACCGCCGCCGCCCCCGCCCCCGCCACCACACAAGCTCATGCCAAGTCCAACCCCTAAAGTTCCGCAACCTGCCTCACCATCTGTACCACCACAAGCTTTTATACAAAGAAACACAGAACTCAACACGCCTGAAGTAATCAACAGGCCCAGTAGAGCATCGCCGGGTTGCACCATGGCTTCAGTGATCTTGATAATCTCTTCATCGGGTACCCCAACGAATTGCAATCGCAGTGATACATCCGCAGGCTTATCGAACGAGTACACCGTCATTTCTATCACATGTTTTCGAAGTTCAGAAAGAAATACTGATCTCTTTTCAATCAAACTTTCAGGTGTGGGCGCAGTCTGTAACACTCTGTATCGTCTTATCACTGCATCTACATATCGCTGCGCATCCTCATCCCCATGAAATGTCTCTTTCTCCGCTAACAACTTTTTTAAAGTCTCCCGCAGGGTTGCTCCAATACTCTCTTCAGTTTGAGTCGTACAATGTGCAAGCGAAAAAGCCATTTTTATCCCCCCCTTTCAAAATCAAAATAAAGACACCAAGCACTATACAAATTTTTTATTAAGGTTTCCTTAATAACTTGCGAGCCCTGCCATTGGAGACTACCATGGTATGATCCTCGATTACACGATGTACCAGGGCATGAAAAATGATACCCTTTCCTTAAAAAACGCCCTCAAACGGCATAAATCTGATTTATTCCGTTCCTTCTATAAACATGCTTCGATCACAGCCATCACCCATCGACTGGTGGCTTATGTCGATACTTTACTCATGACCTTGTTTGAAAAACACGCGTTGAGCGAAGAGGGAGCATTTTCCTTGCTCGCCCTTGGGGGATATGGCCGACAAGAACTACAACTCTATTCAGACATCGACATCCTATTGCTATACGAAGACGAGATCTCCCCTGAACGCCTACTTCGAGCACAGCAATTTATTCAAGATTGTTGGGATATCGGCTTAGAAGTCAGCCATCAACTGACCACCATCAAAGACTGCGCACTGCTTGCCAGTCAAGATCTCACCGTCATCTCCAGTATCCTTGATCTGCGCTTTATTTGTGGAAAAGGCACGTTGATGGAAGAATTACTTTATGAAACCCACCCCTTACACATATGGCCCAGTCCTGAGTATTTTTCTAGAAAACGAGAAGAACAACAACAACGTTATAAAAAATATGATGGCACCGCCTACAATCTTGAGCCCAATGTCAAATATGGCCCAGGCGGCTTACGCGATTTACAGATCTTACTCAACATCAGCAAACGTCATTTTGGATTAAAAAAATTAGCAGATGGCATCAGTTGTGGATTTATCACTGATAAAGAATATGAAGAACTGATTCATGCACAACATTTTTTATGGCGTATTCGATTCGCCTTACACCACGTGGCTGAAAAGAACGAGGAACGACTTCTTTTTGATCATCAGGTGAAATTGGCAACTCTTTTTGGATATAAAGACGAAAAACACTCGCTCGGCATTGAGCAGTTCATGAAAGCCTACTTTAAAAGTATCAAACGAATCAGAGAATTAAACGACATGCTTTTACAATGGTTTTCTGAAGCGATCGTAGAAGAACCCAAACAAAAATTAACACCGCTCGATCCTGATTTCCAATTATCCAATACCTACATCGAGGTACGCCACCCAAAAGTATTCGTAGAACATCCAGCTGCCTTGATGCACCTTTTTTTATGGATAGCCACATACCCTCAAATAGAAGGCATACGCGCAGGCACCCTTCGCCTCATTCGCCAACATTTATATCTCATCAACAAACGGTTTTGCAGCACCCGCGCCATCACCGACACCTTCATGGCCATTCTAAAACAAGAAAACCCCTACCCCGCTTTACATCGCATGAGCCGATCAGGGGTACTTGATCACTATCTCCCCTGTTATGCTGCCGTAACGGGGCAAATGCAATATGATCTCTTTCACGTCTATACGGTGGACCAACACACGTTGTTCGTCATCCGAAATATCGCCTCGTTTCAAAATAATACGCCTCCTTTGCCATTCCCTCTCTGCTCCAAGCTCATCAAAACCATTGCCCACCGAGATATTTTATATCTTGCGGCCTTTTTTCACGACATTGCCAAGGGCCGCGGGGGCGATCATTCGGAATTAGGCGCGCTAGAAGCCAGCCAATTTTCAGCACGACACCATTTGGGGACTAATGAAACTGCATTGCTCGTTTGGTTAGTAGAACATCATCTCTTGATGTCAGAAACAGCGCAACGAAAAGACATTTACGATCCAAGCACCATCACCTTATTTTGTAGTCAACTCCCAAAATCGAGTTATTTAGACTACCTTTATTTGCTAACTGTGGCTGATATTTGCGCGACAAATCCAGTACTTTGGACCACTTGGAAAGATTCCTTACTCAAAGAGTTATATCGCTCAGCATCGCTTGCTATGGAGCAAGCACAGATCTCACTCAATGAAACCACCCTGGTCACTCTGCGCCAACAGGAGGCGCTCTGCATCCTACGCTCCCAAACAAATCTCACTCCTGAAACGGTTGAAACTTTATGGCGATCCATCGATAAAAAATATTTCTTACACGAGTCCTCTCAAATCATAGCAAGACATACCGAGGCCATTCTGGAGTGCTCCGCTTACCCTTTGGTATTGATCATGCCGCACCACAATGAAGGCGGGACAGAAGTTTTTATCTATATGCCGCATCGCGATGAGCGACTTGCCATCACTACCACTGTCTTAAGCAACCATCACGCCACTATCCAGGAAGCCTCTATCTTAACCAATGCCAATCATTTTGATTTAGATATTTATGTGATCTTAGATGAACATAATCAGATTTTTTTTGATCCTTCAAGAACCGAGTCGATTCAACAAGATTTGATCACTTATTTAAGACTAACCAAACAATTGCCCACACTCACACAACGCCGCCTTTCACGCACCCAAGCACATTTTAAATCAAAACCAACAGTGACCTTTCAAGAAGATCCAAAACACTCGCAAACCTGTTTATTTCTAATAGCCGCCGATCGACCAGGATTATTGGCCACAGTCAGTCGTATTTTCTTAACAGAACGCATCTACCTACACCATGCGAAAATCGCAACCGCCGGTGAACGAGCCGAAGACATGTTCTATATCAGTACCGAAGAAGGCCTTCCCCTGTCACCAGAAGCACAAGAAAAAATACGTCAAAAATTCATCGACGAACTTTGAAGAATTGAGACAAAAGCGCTGCACATTCCACTTGTAAGATCCCTTCATCAATCATAACTGCATGATTGAAGAGATCCCCATGCAACACATTCAAACGAGATCCCGCAGCACCCGCTTTCAAATCCCTTGTTGCAAACACCACCCGCTTGACGCGCGCTTGCACCAAAGCCCCTGCACACATACAACAAGGCTCCAAAGTCACATACAGGGTGGTATTACATAATCGATGATTATGTATAGTGGCTGCTGCTTCCCTTAAAGCCAGCATTTCAGCGTGTGCGGAGGGATCAGTCGACTGAATAACGCTATTCCAACCCCGTCCAATTAAGTGATCCTGCTCATCCACTAAAACAGCCCCAACAGGGACCTCACCAAGACACTGCGCCTTCTCTGCCAGTTGATACGCCTCAAGCATCCATTTTAAATCAGACACGACTTATTCCCACTCAATCGTGGCAGGCGGTTTCCCAGAAATATCATAGGTCACACGAGACACTCCTTGGACCTCATTAATGATTCGATTAGACACCTGACCTAAAAAATCCCAAGGCAAATGCGCCCACTTCGCGGTCATAAAGTCCAATGTTTCTACAGCACGCAAACAAATCACATGCTCATAACGCCTAGCGTCACCCATGATCCCAACGCTTTTTATAGGTAAAAACACCGCGAATGCTTGACTAACTTGATGGTATAACCCTGCTTTTTGTAACTCCTCTAAAAATATAGCATCCGCTTGACGCAACAGATCGGCAAACGCTTTGGTCACCTTTCCTAAAATACGCACCCCTAACCCTGGGCCAGGAAAAGGATGACGGTG
>CAMBHM010000035.1 GCA_945867185.1 Legionella genomosp. 1 | reverse complement strand
GATGCATGGTTTGCTGCAAGAGGGACAAGGATCCCTGTAAGCGCAAAAATTGCTTGGGATAATTTTTACGAGAGAGTGGCCATAAGCGCGTCCCTGAGCCCCCTGCAAGAATGACAGGGCATAAAATGGTCTGCATGCACTCCCCCCATAATCAATAAAACTTCGGCAGTATACCATTCGTTTGGAAATCGAATCAATTTGCGTTGATTATTTTTGATTCACAAACGAAGAAGTGAGTGGTATGCTGCTCGTCGACTTTCAATTAAGGAGTATTCACAATGAAGAAATGGTTAGCTAAACACTGGAAATTGGCCTTATTGACTATCCTCGCCTTAGCAGCGGCGATCTTCTGTGCCGTGTTTCCCCCTACTCTCGTTGGCATGGTCACTTTTGGTATCGCGGCCTCCGCAAAATTTGCAGTCCTTGGCGCTCATGCATACCCCATGGCTCAAGCCTGCGTAGCTTTAACTGCCTCTGCGTTGGTTTATATAACAGGAGGGGTTCTAATCGGATTAGGTAAGTTGACCGCTTGGACATTCAGAGGGTGTCGTTCAGACAGCAGGTCTGTGCCTACCGACAGTGCAACAGCATATGCCGCTGTTGGAGACGCTGCACTTGGATCAAATCCGATGAGTCAATTAGGTGGTCCGAAAGATGGCCATGGCACTGTTCCAAGAACCCTTGACGCTTCTTGGTATGATCGGTGGTTTCAAAGAGCGCCTAAACTTGTTAGCGACACGGAAGACCCTGCACCATCAGGATCCCTACTTTCGGTATAAAACTCCCCTTAGAGATGTATGCCATTTTTCTGGTGGGCACGCTACGCTTAGCCCACCCTACGCCTTTTTAATATGCGTTTTTATTTCTTCCACGCTCGCACCAACCCACTGTCTAACTCAAACAAAGCCAATACTCGCGTCACACTGTCCTGAATCAATTCATCAATGGTGGTCGGTTTATGATAAAATGCCGGCACCGGCGGGCAAATGATGCCCCCCATCTCCGTCACTGCCAGCATGTTTTTCAAATGCCCTTGATGAAGGGGCGATTCCCTCGGCATCAACACCAAACGCCGCCGCTCTTTCAAGACCACATCAGCAGCGCGAGTGAGCAATTGATTTGAAATTCCATGGGCTATGTCGGCCAAAGTATTCATAGAACAAGGTGCTATGATCATGCCCATTGTTTTGAATGAACCACTCGCAATGGGCGCTGCAATATCGGTGCATCGATGATACACCGTAGCAAGTGCCTTTACTTGTGACAACGACCACTCTGTTTCATAAGCCCGCGTTAATTGCCCGGCTTTTGTCACCACCAAATGGGTTTCAATCGGTAGGGTTTGCAAAACTTGCAGCAACCGAATGCCGTAAATAATGCCTGAAGCACCGCTGATACCAATGATAAGACGAGGATGACTCATAGTAGACTCCCCCATAAAAACCACCATTGTACCTCATTGTCTAAGACATGGTATCATTTGGCTTTTTTCACGGAGAAACGCCATGACATCCACTCGCTCCTTGGTCGTGACTTGTGCCCTGCCTTATGCCAATGGTCATCTTCATTTGGGGCATTTGGTCGAGCACATTCAAGCAGACATTTGGACGCGTGTACACAAGCTGTTGGGCCACACGTGTTTATCTGTTTGTGGAGACGATGCACATGGGACTCCTATCATGCTCAAAGCGGAAGAACTGGGCATCACGCCACTGGCACTCACCCAAGCGATGCAACAAAGCCATGAGGCAGATTTTAAAGCCTTTTATATCCATCATGATGTGTATCACACCACCCACTCTCCCGAAAACGAAGCGTTGGCCACTGCCATTTACACTCGATTACAAGCCCAAGGCGACATCCTCACCCGCACCGTAAGCCAAGCCTTTGATCCCATCAAACAACTTTTTTTACCCGATCGGTACGTCAAAGGCACCTGCCCCAAATGCAAAGCTCCTGATCAATATGGCGATAATTGTGAGGCTTGTGGAGCCACCTATGCACCCACCGATCTCATCGATCCCGTTTCCGCCCTCTCGGGCGCAACACCCATTGAGAAAGACTCCGAACACTATTTTTTCGACTTAGCACGCTATGCCGATCTCTTAAAAAAATGGATACAAGCAGGACACGTGCAAATTGAAGTCGCTAATAAGTTGGATGAATGGTTTGAAGTAGGACTAAAGCCCTGGGACATTTCCAGAGACGCCCCCTACTTTGGTTTCCCCATCCCCGGACACACTGACAAATATTTTTATGTCTGGCTCGACGCCCCTATTGGTTATATGGCCTGTATTAAAAAATATTGCAACGAACACGATCTCAACTTTGAGAGCTATTGGGGCGAAAACGCCACCACCGAACTGTATCATTTTGTAGGCAAAGACATCGTCTATTTTCATGCCTTATTCTGGCCTGCCCTCTTAGCAGGCAGTGGCCATCGCCTACCCACCTCTATTTTTACCCATGGCTTTTTGACAGTCAATGGTCAAAAAATGTCGAAGTCTCGAGGAACGTTCATTGAAGCACGGGCCTATTTGGCCCATTTAAACCCTGAACAGTTGCGTTATTATTTTGCGGCCAAATTAAATGGCAGCGTCACGGATCTTGATCTACATTTTGAAGACTTCATGAACCGCGTGAATGCCGATCTCATCGGTAAGGTCATCAACATCGCCAGTCGATGTGCCGGCTTCATCCACCAGCGCTTTGACGATACCCTGTCTGTATCCCTCTCCGACCCCACCCTCTATCATGACATCTTACAGTTGCGTGAGCCCATCGTGGATGCTTATATACAGCGCGACTATGCTCTGGCCATTCGGCAGATCATGGAAGCCGCTGGTCGTATTAATCAATACATCGATGCACAAAAGCCGTGGATCCTTGTCAAAGATCCAACACGTCTAAATGAAGTACACGAGATCTGCACCTTAGGTTTGAATTTGTTCAGGCTGCTCATGACTTACTTAAAACCTGTTCTCCCCAAAACGGCTGAGGCCTCTGAATTATTTCTCAACGACGAACCTTTCACCTGGGATCGCCTCTCTTCCCCCTTATTAGATCATCACATTCACGTTTTTGTACCGCTCATGCAACGTGTAGAACAAGCCGACCTCAACGCATTGCTCGCTCAACCAACAGTATGACGCGCCCCTCCATTGAAGCAATCGATGCCCTCCTGCCGCAAACACAATGCGGGGAGTGCGGCTACCCAGGTTGCCGACCCTACGCAGAAGCGATGGCCAACGATCTTACTTCTATTGGACAATGTCCACCAGGCGGCGTCACCACTTTGAAGGCGCTCGCTGCACTCTTGCAACGCGATCCAACGCCTTACCTTGCAGATACTCTCGCCGCCACCCGAGCCCCAGCTTTGGCCCTTATTCGAGAAGCCGAATGCATTGGATGCACCAAATGCATTCAAGCCTGTCCCGTGGATGCCATCATCGGCAGTGGAACACTGATGCATAGTGTCTTGCCTGATGAGTGTACTGGATGTGGGCTTTGCATAGAACCTTGTCCAGTAGATTGCATTGAGTTGGTCCAAATCCCTGAACCCACCTATGATCGAGCGCTTGCAAGGACACGGTTTCAAGCACACCAAGTCCGACTACAACAACAAGAGCAAGCCTCTGAAGCAGCCTACCGTGACAAGCGCCACCTTGCAAAACAAACGGCCGGTAAAGATCTTGATTTAGAAGCCAAGCGTGCTTATATTTTACAAGCCTTGACAAGACGATCTACCCCATGACGCCCTCACAACGACGCACCTTGTTTGAACGCTTACGCGAAAAAAATCCGCATCCAACGACGGAGCTCATCGCCCACTCCCCTTTTGAACTCTTGATTGCCGTGGTGCTCTCCGCACAAGCGACTGATCTCAGCGTAAACAAAGCCACTGCACGATTATTTCCGACCACTCCCCAAGCGATCCTTGACTTGGGCGAAGACAACCTCAAAAAAGCCATCCAAACCATCGGTCTTTTTAATCGAAAGGCGGCGCACCTCATCGCCACCGCTCAGATCCTCATCGAGCGACATCAAGGGGTTGTACCCAGTACACGAGAAGCATTAGAAGCCCTACCAGGCGTTGGTCGAAAAACCGCAAATGTGATCTTAAACACGGCCTTTGGACAACCCACTATGGCCGTTGATACCCATGTTTTTCGGGTAGCCAACCGCACCGGGTTGGCCAAAGGCAAAACCCCACTTGCAGTTGAGCGTGGTTTATTAAAACACATTGCCCCTGACTTTTTAAAAGAGGCACACCATTGGTTGATTTTACATGGTCGGTATGTCTGTGTGGCTAGAAAGCCTCATTGCGCATCCTGTGTTTTACGAGATTTGTGTGATTATGCACAGGAACATTTTGAAGTCCCTCACAAATAATGCTACTCTCTCGCTGCGGGTTAGCCATTAAAGGAAACATATATGAGCATAAAGAATATTATTCGGGCAGTAAAGCGTCTTTTTTGTAGCAAAACTGAGCACGGGACACGGTCTGGCACCATTAAATTTTTTGATAGAAAAAAACGATTTGGATTTATTGTCTCTGGCAAACAAGAGTATTTTTTCCATGCTGCTGCAACCAATCCTGGCGATTTTAAATCCTTACAAGACGGCGTTGCAGTGACGTTCACCCTCGTTGAAGGTAAAAAAGGGTTGCAAGCCGATACTATCACCATCGTATCGTCATAGGATTTCTCATGGAGCCAGTAACCGACATTCTTTCTTTTCAACCCTACGAGTGTGTACAACAATTAAATACATTTTTAAATGCACGCATTCTTGGTCAAAAAAAATTAATTTCACGCCTCCTGATTGCCCTATTAGCCGATGGTCATTTGTTGGTTGAAGGGGCGCCAGGATTAGCCAAAACCAGGGCTGTAAAAGAGTTATCCAAAGGCCTAGAGGCGCATTTTCATCGCATTCAATTCACTCCAGATCTATTACCCGGAGATCTCACAGGTACTGATATTTATCGCCCTGATAGTGGCTCTTTTATCTTTCAACCAGGCCCCATTTTTCATAACCTGGTATTGGCGGATGAAATCAACCGAGCCCCTGCCAAAGTACAATCCGCGCTCCTTGAGGCGATGGCCGAACGGCAAGTAACCATTGGCGGAAAAACCTATCCCTTACCAGAGTTATTTCTGGTCATGGCCACACAAAATCCCATCGAACAAGAAGGAACTTACCCCTTACCTGAAGCCCAACTAGATCGCTTCCTGATGTATGTAACCATTGGATATCCGGATGCCGCCGTAGAGCGCGCCATTTTACTCTTGGCCCGTCAAGAGGCCCTCGATGCGCTCGGATCGTATGTAGGCGCTATCGCTGCAGAAGAGGGGGTCACCCCCTTGTCACAACGCGTCTTATTTGAGGCACGTCAGTCTGTGCAAAACGTACACGTCAGCGAGGGGTTAACCAACTACATGGTGCAACTGGTGGTCGCAACTCGACACCCTGCGCCTTATAGCCAAGAGCTCAAACGCTGGCTACGCTTTGGCGCAAGCCCGCGAGCCACCATCGCGCTCGACCGAACAGCCAAAGCCCATGCATGGCTTGCAGGCCGCAACTATGTCACGCCAGACGACATCCATGACATAGCGCATGATGTCTTGCGCCACCGCATCCTTCTCACGTTTGAGGCAGAAGCGGATGGCGTCACCAGCGATCAATTCATCGACGTCTTGTTGCGTTTGGTAGCGATTCCCTGATCATGACTAAAGGCATCACCGCACCTTTATCAGAACTCATTGCCTTAAAGCGCTTTACTGAGGCTACTTGTCCTCGCCCTAAGACACATAGTGCTCGGGATGGCCTACACCTCACACCCCTTCGAGGTCGCGGCATGGATTTTGCTGAAGTGCGTCACTATCAAGCAGGCGATGAATTACGACACATGGAATGGCGGGTGACCGCGCGAACAGGGAAACCGCATATCAAACTCTATCAAGAAGAGAGAGAACGCACCGTCATACTTCTTACCGACTTCAACCCATCCATGTATTTTGGCACCCGCTGCGCCTTCAAATCCGTTATTGCGGCTCGCCTCTCAGCCCTCTTGGCTTGGACCGTTGTCGCAGAAGGCGATCGAATTGGGGCATTATTATTTTCCGATAAAACGCACCAGGAGTTTCTTCCGCAAAGCAGGGAACAGGCCGTCTTGCCGTTATTAGCAGCACTTGAACGCTATACCGAAACAGTCCCTAGCCACCCCGCCGCACCACCCCAACCATTCAGTCATGCCTTAAAACGGGTACGCCACGTCCTCCGGCCTGGGAATTTAGTCCTCTTACTCAGTGATTTTTATAGCCTTGATAAAGACTGTGAGCATCAACTCATTCGCATCCGTCAACACAATGATGTCCTAGCCTATCACGTGCACGATCCGCTCGAAACAACGCCTCCACCGCCCGGATCATATGGCATCACCGATGGCAACACCACAGCAACGCTTGACTTACAATGCGCTCCCATAGAAGCCGCGTATCGTCGTTGGTGCGACGCTCACCATGCGAGCATTCAAGACACCTTTCAACGCGCCCATATTGCGCTCGTAACAGTCCCTACCGACTCCGATTTACCTCATTTGATACATCGCACGTTCGCTCGGAAAAAACATGCCAACACCTGATCAACTCTCCCAATTACGAGATCTCCATCTCCCCCCTCCCGTGTCTTGGTGGCCCATGGCACCCGGCTGGTGGTGTTTGATAGCACTCCTTCTCGGTGGCTCTGCCTATCTGGCTTTCATCGTCACCCGCCGGTATGTCCAAGGCCGTGCGCGACGCTTTGCATTACAACTACTTACCCGCTATGAACAACAAGCACGCTCCAAGCAACAAGGCTTTTCAGCCGCCGAACTCTCTGCCTTACTAAAACGTGTCGCATTGGCCTATTTTCCAAGAGCCCAAGTGGCCCCTTTACAAGGAGACGCTTGGCTCCTCTTTTTAAACCAAACCGCCAAAGGGCTGGATTTTAATACGGTTCGTGATTTACTGATCCATGCTCCTTACCAACCCTATACCAATCTAGACCTATCTCCTCTACTGGTATTAACACGGGCTTGGATAACCCAACGGAGGGCCCGATGTTCGAATTAGCCTGTCCTTGGATCCTGTCCTTGCTGCCCCTACCATGGTTAATTTGGCGTTTTGCACCCAAACGATCGCTACCCCCTATTTCCGCCTTAAATATTCCTTTTTTTCAGGCCATAAATAATCTGATAAACCAAGACAAGCAATCAATAGGACATCGAACAACCCTCCTGCTTTTAAGTATGACTTGGATGGCAATGGTGATTGCCCTAGCTGGCCCCCGTTGGGTAGGAGAGCCCACCCCCCTGGTCCGAAAAGGCTATCATATTTTATTAGCACTCGATTTATCAGGCAGTATGGCGTTGCAAGATCGAGTGATGTATGGGCATCCTGCTACCCGTTTGGCCGTCGTCAAACGGGCAGCCCGTCAATTTGTACGCGATCGGGTGGGCGATAACATTGGATTGATAGTCTTTGGAAGTCAGGCCTATCTTCAAACACCGCTCACCTACGATAGACACAACGTGATCGAACGGATCAATGATGCCACAGTCGGATTAGCCGGTCAGACCACCTCGATTGGTGACGCTTTAGGGCTTGCAGTCAAACAATTACAACACGTGCCTATCAACGCTGGACGATTTCTCATCCTGCTCACCGATGGCGTGTCCAATTCTGGGGTATTAACGCCATTCAAAGCCGCTGAATTGGCTAAACAAGAGGGCATCAAAGTCTATACAATAGGCTTAGGCACCGAGCAACATGGATTTGGCAGTTTGTTGTTTGATGTCAATGCAACTGCCGAATTAGACGAAGATACTTTAAAATCCGTAGCCAGCATGACAGGCGGCCTCTATTTTCGTGCAACCGATTTGGCCTCCTTGCAAAAAATATACGGCCAAATCAATAAAATAGAAGCGATTGCTCATGGTGAAGTCACCGTCCGACCCGAAAAAGACTATTATCCCTGGCCGCTTGCCCTTGCCATTTTATTAGGCCTACTCTTATTAACCAAACGGTTCAACCCATCATGACGACCTTTCATTTATTAAGACCCTTTGCGTTGATTGGTTTTCTCCCTTTAATCGCGTTAGCTTGGCGCTTACGCCACCACAAGCGCACCGATACCAACTGGACAAACGTATGTGATCCCCATTTATTACCCCATGTGATCCATACAGAGGGCCAGATCAAGCAGCAGCCTATGATCGTTTTTTTAATAACCAGTCTTGCCTTTGCACTGATAGGATTAGCTGGTCCAACATGGTTCCAGTACCCCGTCCCAAGCTACCATGATGTACATCCTCGTGTGATTCTCTTAAATCTTTCTGATGCCATGAACAGGACCGATCTCACACCAAGCCGTTTACAGCGCGCTAAATTTAAAATTCACGATCTCCTGCAACAAAAAGATGCGGGACTATTTGGTCTTGTGGCTTATACAAGCGAGCCCTTTATAGTGTCCCCACTCACCGAAGACGGACGAACCATCGATGCATTGCTACCTCCTCTCACAGCAGACATCATGCCTGTAGAAGGCGATGACTTAAGCCTCGCCTTGAAGGAAGCAGCTAAGCTCATCACGAATGCAGGATTCAAAGCCGGTGATTTGTTCATTTTAACATCCACTAGACCTTCTAAAGAGGCCGTCCGTACAGCCAGCACGCTAGCCGATCAAGGGGTGCATACGTCTGTTTTGCCTGTGCAACAAGATCTCAATGTACTTGCCTCCTTTGAGCCATTAGCCAAAGCAGGCGATGGCATGGTTCTGCCCTTTACAAATGATAAAAGTGATTTAACAGATTGGTTAACAACAACCCATGCACACAGTGAATACGCTAAAAACACCCAAACTGATTGTCCCCGTTTTCGAGAGGAAGGACGCTGGTTTTTGATTCCCGCATTATGCGCCTTATGCCCCCTATTTCGTCAAAGGAGGCCCGCATGAAGGCACTGCTCTCTCTATTGTTTTGTTGTATCACACCCGCATTACATGCCTTCTCATGGCAAGATCTATGGTCTACAAAAGATCAACAAGCCCTGGCCAAGATGGTCCAACATCGCCCCAAAGAGGCCCAATTTCAACGGCCAGATTGGCAAGCAACAGCGAGCTATCGAGCAGGCTTGTACGAGCAAGCCGCAGCACAATTTGCAGCACTCTCTGGAGAAAAAGCAGCGTACAATCAAGGCAATGCGTTGGCTTATCTTGGACACTATAAAGAGGCTATAAAAGCCTATGACAACGTCTTGGCTACCAACCCAACCGACAGGGATGCCTTGTTTAATAAACAATTGTTGCAATCACTACTAAAGCAACAACAGTCTTCCAATAACAACAAGAAAAACACTCAATCACCGTCTGACAAACAAGATCCCCCACAAAAATCTAATCCAGAACAAAAGCAACCAACACCACAGAGTACCTCGACCAACCAACAACCGCCTAAAGAACCATCCAAGACACCCGAGTCCACCGAGAACAAACAAAATTCGGCAAATCCGACTCCACAAGCCCCTAATCCACCCAAGAAATCAGACACGACACAGGAGGCCCATGCAAAAGAGGATCGTCGTGCCAAGGAACAATGGTTACAACTTATTCCAGAGGATCCAGGTGGATTATTACGCGAAAAATTTTTAAGAGATCATATTCGACGACAACAAGGATGGATGCCATGAACCACTTCGCTTCTGTCATTCGCATACTGCTGATCATGTCTATCATGGTCACCTCCCCCAACGTCTTAGCATCCCTCCCGCCTTCTCCCATCAAACCCGTTTTTATGAAAACCACGGTGAATAACCCTAGCCCCTTCGTTAATGAACAAATTTTATACACAGTCAGACTGTACACAAATACACAATTCATGGATGCAGAATATTTGCCCCCACAAGTGGATCATGCCCTGCTCATTCCCTTAGGCAAGGCACAACGCTATCAAACTACTCTGGATGGGCAAGCGTACGTCGTTGAAGAACAACGCTATGCACTCTCTCCCCAACAAAGCGGCCCAATCACCATTGAAGCCCCTGCTTTCAGAGCTGTGATCTTTGATACCGTACCCAGAGAGATTCATGCTCATGTCAAACCGACCATCATACAGGTTAAACCGGCACCTACGGGCATTCACCAATGGCTACCCTCCGACCACGTGGCCCTAACAGAGGTATATTCAACAGACGGCCTCACTTTGAAGCAAGGCGACACCCTCACGCGGACAGTGACCCTGCAAGCCGAAGGCATCCCGGCTCAATTGCTCCCTACGATTGCCTTCCCAAACACCTCTCAACTGAGTGTTTACGCTGAAAAACCCACTTTACAAAACATTGGAAAAGAGAACGGACTAATTGGTCGTTCTGATGTCACTGTCACCTATGTCCTAAAAAAAGCCCATCGTGTCACGATTCCTGGAATAACCCTGCCTTGGTTCAACCCAAAAACAGGCGAACACCTCAGGGCAACGCTACCAGCACGCATTTTAACGGTTACGCCTACGACATCCCAAATCCGTACCATGCCTAAACCTACCTTAGAGTCGAAGCAAACTCCTCGTCT
>CAMBHM010000034.1 GCA_945867185.1 Legionella genomosp. 1 | reverse complement strand
GCGCTACCCGTGCTGGTTGCCGTGGTAGGAGGTCTTGGTGCGGGCAGTCGGTGGTATCGGACTTTATTTCTAGAAGAAATTCACAAAGAGTATGTCAACACTGCACGTGCTAAAGGGGTATCGGAGTCTCGAATCTTGACTCGGCATGTTTTAAAAAATGCTTTGTTGCCTATTTTAACAGGGGTTGTGGTGCTCATTCCTTCGTTATTTATGGGCAGTTTGGTGTTGGAATCTTTTTTTGGTGTGCCTGGATTAGGCAGTTATGTGATCGATGCGATCCAACAACAAGATTTTGCCATCGTGAGAGCCATGGTTTATTTAGGATCGGTGCTTTACATTGTGGGTTTGTTATTGACCGATATCTCGTATTGTTTTGTTGATCCGAGGGTGAGGTTTCGATGATGCGACACTTATTATGGACGGATTGGTGCTTGTTGCTTGTTTTTGGATTGGGCAGTTTGGCCCTGCTTTGGAGTTTACGCAAACCACCCGTAAGAAGTGCTTGGATCTCGCTATTGTCTCAACCAGTGGCAGCAAGCGCCTTGGTTTTCTTGTTCTTTTTTATAGGGATAGGGACAATGGACTCTATTCGTCTCACCCCCGCACATACCTTGCTCGATGCAGTACTCTCTCCACTGGGGGATCAATATGAAAAGACTTATTCAGTACCTTTTGCCCTGAGGTCATTTTCACCGGACATTCATGTGGTCCAAGGTCGAACAAAAGAAATTTTTTCACGTTTAACATATCCCTCTCAATTTCTAAAAAATACAGAAGAAAAACAACATTTTATGTGTGCTGGATTTCTACATGCCTGTTGGATGAGCATGCTACTTACACTAGGAATGGCATTGCTTGTCTTGAGGATGCAAACCTATTTCGTTGGTCGCTCTAAACTGAATAGTGCCTGGATAAGTGCACTCATGACGTTTGGGCTGATTGTGTGTGTGCTGATAAGTACGTATGACTGGTCGCGCGCGTTGCATGTCCTAGGCACCGGTAAAATTGGGGAGGACATCTTATATTATACCGTTAAAAGCATCCGAACGGGTTTGGTGATTGGTCTTTTAACAACCCTATTTATGATGCCATGGGCCTTATTATTGGGTATTGCTGCTGGTTATTTTGGTGGGCTTGTGGATGATATTATCCAATATATTTATACCACGTTGAGCTCTATTCCAGGGGTCTTGCTTATCACAGCGTCAGTGCTCTCCATGCAAACGTATATTGCGAATCATCCGGATACCTTTACATCATTGGCAGAGAGTGCAGATGCGCGGTTATTGGCTTTGTGTGGGATCTTAGGGATCACTAGTTGGACCAGTCTTTGTCGTGTGTTACGGGCAGAGACTTTAAAACTGCGTGAAATGGAGTATGTATCGGCAGCCAAAGTACTCGGTAGTGGTTCCTTTAAAATCATTGTGAAACACCTATTGCCTAATGTGATGCATCTTGTTTTAATCACGCTGGTTTTAGATTTTAGCTTTCTTGTCCTGGCTGAGGCTGTGTTATCGTATGTCGGCGTTGGGGTATCGCCCATGACTATCAGTTGGGGCAATATGATCAATGCAGCTCGATTGGAATTGGCACGAGATCCATTGGTTTGGTGGCCAGTATTGGCAGCATTTGGTGTGATGTTTACGTTGGTTTTAGCAAGTAATTTGTTTGCGGATGCGGTAAGAGATGCATTTGATCCGCATCACGTAAGATAGAGGGGTTATGCAAGCAACATTTGTTCATTTAAGGCTTCATACAGAATATTCCATCGTGGATGGCTTGGTACGATTAGATCCGTTATTAGAAGTATTGCCACAACGAGGGATGAATGCTGTTGCGATCACAGACGTATCTAACTTATTTGCTACGGTTAAGTTTTACAAGGCAGCCTTTGCCGCGGGCATCAAGCCTATTATTGGTTGTGAGGTGTCTTGTCTTGGGGCAGACGCTTTAAGTCTTGAGTCTTCCCTTGTGTTGTTGTGCCAAAATGAGCAAGGGTATCGACATCTCACCCGATTGGTCTCAAAAGCATATCAGGAAGGGCAGCAATTAGGAAAACCAACCGTGACATTGCAGTGGGTGGCGGATCATGCAGAAGGATTGATTGCGCTATCAGGGGGTCGGTTTGGAGATATTGGACAGGCGTTGCTTCAAAATGATGAAGCGACAGCACTCTCTCGAGCAACGATCTGGATGACGATGTTTCCTGGTCGATTTTATTTAGAAATACAACGATCAGATCGATCTGATGAGGCGATCTATAATGAACGAGTGTGCCATCTTGCAGAAGCCCTTGCTTTGCCGTTGGTGGCAACCAATGATGTTCGATTTTTAAATGAGGACGATTTTGACGCGCACGAGGCGCGGGTTTGTATTCACGAGGGGTATGCGCTCTCTGATCCCAGGCGAAAGGCGAGGTATAGTCGTAAACAATATGTGCGATCAGCGGCTGAGATGGCTGTTCTTTTTCATGATTTGCCAGAAGCGCTACAAAATACAGTAGAAATTAGTAAACGATGTACGGTGACGTTGGAGTTGGGGCACAATTATTTACCGAATTTTAAAACGCCAAATGGGGCCTCGGTGGAAGAGTATTTGGCGCATCTTGCCAAAGAGGGATTAGAGGTTCGGTTTCAAAAAATAGTACTTCGGTCTGAAGCTGTAGTACGTGATCCTTATGAGGATAGGTTGGCTTTAGAGCTCAAAGTTATTCAGTCGATGGGGTTTGCAAGTTATTTTTTGATTGTGGCCGATTTTATTCAATGGGCCAAAGACAACGGTGTTCCCGTGGGCCCTGGTCGTGGCTCAGGGGCTGGATCGTTAGTGGCTTATGTGTTGGGTATTACAGATCTAGATCCCTTGCAGTATGAACTCTTGTTTGAGCGATTTTTAAATCCGGAGCGGATCTCCATGCCGGATTTTGATATTGATTTTTGCATGGAGGGACGAGACAGGGTCATTGAGTACGTCGCACAAAAATATGGTAGACAAAGTGTGTCCCAGATCATCACTTTTGGCACCATGGCAGCCAAAGCGGTGGTGAGGGATGTGGGCCGTGTGTTCGGGCATCCGTATGGATTCGTAGATAAGCTTGCCAAACTCATCCCCTTTGAGATAGGAATGACCTTGGACAAGGCCTTGGTTCAGGAAAAGGAATTACAGCGTCGATACCAAGATGAAGAAGAGGTCAAAGAACTATTGGATTTGGCTAGAAAATTAGAAGGGATCACTCGAAATGCCGGTAAACATGCAGGAGGGGTGGTCATCGCACCTTCTGAATTGACAGATTTTACAGCCATTTATTGTGAAGCGGGATCGAATCAACTGCTCAGTCAATTTGACAAAGACGATGTGGAAGCCGTAGGTCTTGTTAAATTTGACTTCTTAGGCCTAAGAACACTGACCATCATTCACTGGGCATTATTAACAGTGAATCGAGCGCGTTTGGCTGCAGCGTTATTGCCCATTGATATCACAGAGATTCCAACCGATGATCCCCTGACTTTTTCCTTGCTGAATGCGTGTCAAACGACCGCTGTTTTTCAGTTAGAGTCTCGTGGAATGAAAGAGCTTATTCATCGCATGCAGCCCGACAGCTTTGAGGAGATCATCGCGTTGGTGGCATTGTTTCGTCCAGGCCCTTTGCAATCTGGGATGGTCGATGATTTCATCGATAGAAAGCACAAGCGTGCTGCAGTCGTGTATCTTCACCCGTCATTAGAGCCTATTTTAAAACCAACCTATGGGGTGATTCTTTACCAAGAGCAAGTGATGCAAATTGCGCAAGTATTGGCGAATTATACTTTGGGGGCTGCTGATTTACTCCGACGCGCAATGGGAAAAAAGAAACCAGAAGAAATGGCAGAGCAACGTCAAATTTTTACGGAAGGGGCGACCGCTCGTGGTGTAGAGCCACAGGTCGCGACGGCTATTTTTGATTTGATGGAGAAATTTGCAGGGTACGGATTTAATAAATCACATTCCGCAGCGTATGCTTTGGTAGCTTATCAAACGGCTTGGTTAAAGGCACATTATCCAGCGGCATTCATGGCGGCGGTTATTTCAGCTGATTTAGATAACACGGATAAGGTGGTCATCTTTATTCATGAATGTGAAGCCATGACATTACAAGTGTACCCTCCTTCAATCAATTACTCAGAATATGCTTTTACGGTAGAACACGACGGTGCGTTACGCTATGGGTTAGGGGCCATAAAAGGGGTGGGGGAGTCTGCTATCCAATGCTTGGTGGATGAGCGAACTCAACAGGGCCCTTATAACAGCTTGTTTGAGTTGTGCAAGCGACTTGATCTTAGAAAAATGAATCGTCGCGTGCTGGAAGCTTTGATTAAGAGTGGCGCTATGGATGAGTGGGGGTTTGAACGGGCAAGCTTACATGCTTCGATTGAAAAAGCAATCCATATTGGGACACAAGCGCATGAGCAACAGGCCAGTAAACAAACGAATCTTTTTGATTTATTGGATGACGAAGAGCCAGATCCCACCTTGGTTTCTTGTAAGCCGTGGAGTACGAAGGAGCGCTTAGAGGGAGAAAAGGACACGCTGGGGTTCTATTTAACCGGACATCCGGCTGATCCCTATTTGCAAGAATTTCGACAGTATGTGAAACCAATCAGCCAATTAAATCCGGCTAAAGGGAAAAAGGTTATTGTGTGTGGATTGATAGTCAGTGTTCGGCGTATTTTGACCAAACGAGGTAAGATGCTGGCCATTATCCGTGTCGAGGATAAGAGTGCGGGTTTGGATGTGGTGGCCTTTTCGGAAACCTTTGAGCCGCAGTCCGCCCACGTGATGGCAGGACACATGCTGGTGATTGAAGGGGAGTTGGGCCAGGATGATTATACGGGTGGACTTAAGATGACCGCGATGGCTCTTCATTCTCTTGAAGAAGCGCGCACTCGATTTGCAACACGATTGGCTTTGACGCTTACACCAGCAGAAGAGACGTTGCTTCCGGTATTACAATCGATTTTAAAAGCACATCCCGGACGATGTGTTGTACAGATTCTGTATGAGAACGATACAGCCAAAGCAGCTATCAATCTTGCGTTGGAATGGCGAGTGGGTCCAAGTGATGCGTTGATGAGCGCCTTGATCGACCTATTGGGGATGGCGAAGGTTGAGTTGTGTTACTGAGTCAACTAGCCTGCGCCATTAGTGGGTATTTAACACCGGCTACAAGGGGTAGAAGTCGGATGAAACCACGAAAATCGCGGGTTATGCTAAAGGTATTTAGTGATCAAATGATTTCGCGACAGCGAGCAGTTACTCACATTATCTGTGGATAACTGTGTGAGCTTATTGATGATGACTTGGGATAACTCACTACTGAGGTAGACGTGCTCTATCTTGTCCCTTGGTTTTTCACTACAATATGTTTTTACTCAAATTTAGACCAAACATGTTTAAACCCTTGCCCCTTTATATTGGCTTACGTTATACCCGCGCTAAGAAAAAAAATCATTTCGTGTCTTTTATTTCTTTGAGCTCGATGCTAGGTATTGGCATGGGGGTGATGGTGTTGTTAACCGTCTTGTCTGTTATGAATGGATTTGATGAGGAAATTCATAAACGTTTTTTTGGCATGGCACCAGAAATCACCATCAGTGGGCAGGATGGTAAAATCGAGGATTGGCAAGGGTTGGAAAAATCAGTCAGACAAACTCCTGGGGTAACAGCCATTGCACCCTATGTGGGCGGGCAGGGGCTGCTGACCCATGAAGGGCAGGTGGTTCCGGTGGTGTTGACTGGCATATTGCCAGATCAAGAAGAAGCGGTGACCCATCTCAAAGAGAAACTCCTTTTAGGGGATGTGAATGAGCTTGCTCATTTTGGAATTATTTTGGGTCAAGGCCTTGCCGTGAACTTAGGGGTTTCTGTAGGCGATCAGGTGACGGTGATGATACCAGAAGCGACAGTGACGCCAGCAGGGATGATTCCACGATTTAAACGATTCACCGTGCGCGGTATTTTTTCTGCAGGCACTGGATTTAATTTTGATACCAAATTAGCCTTTATTCACATCACGGATGCGCAAAAGCTCATGCAATTGGGGCAGAGCGTGTCTGGCTTGAAGCTGAAAATTCAGGACGTCTATCAAGCACCAGTGATGTCAGAGCAACTGGCAACGCAATTGGGTGAGTCTTACCAGGTTGGAAATTGGACAGATCAGTTTGGCGCGTTCTTCAAGGCGGTCAAAATGGAAAAGACCATGATGTTCTTAATATTACTGTTGATCATCGCAGTGGCTGCTTTTAATCTGGTTTCTTCATTGGTGATGGTTGTGAATGACAAGCAAGCAGAAATTGCCATTTTACGTACCATTGGCGCAAGACCCTCAACCATATTATGGATTTTTATTATTCAAGGCATGATGGTCGGTGTGGTTGGAACGGTTTTGGGTTTGATAGGGGGGGTTGCCCTTGCTAGCAATGCAACAACCATCGTGAATAGGTTACAATCCCTTTTTGACGTGCATTTATTGTCTTCGAGTATTTATTTTGTTGATTATCTGCCCTCTAAAATTTTAGCATCGGATGTTCTGGAGATTTGTGTGATGGCGCTTTTGATGAGCTTTGTGGCAACCATCTATCCCGCCTGGCGGGCCTCAAAAACAGTCATAGCAGAGGCGCTGCATTATGAGTGAGGTGATTGTTCAAAGTCGAGCATTATGCAAATCTTACCATGATGGATATACTACCATTGAAGTCTTAAAAGGCATTGATTTATCCATTCAACGTGGGGAAAGGATTGCGGTGGTGGGGCCGTCAGGATCTGGTAAGAGCACCTTGCTGCATTTATTAGGAGGCTTAGATCAACCCACACAAGGGCAGGTGTTTCTTCAGCAATTAGATTGGCAAGCGCGATCTGAAAAACAACGGTGTATGCTTAGAAACAAGCATCTGGGGTTTATTTATCAATTTCACCATTTACTGCCAGAATTTACTGCCCTTGAGAATGTAGCGATGCCTTTACTGTTGTCCGGTATGTCGGTTGTGGCTGCTTCAAGGCGAGCTGCTGATTTGTTAGAGCAGGTTGGACTTTCACAGAGAATGACCCATAAACCCTCAGAGTTGTCAGGGGGTGAACGTCAACGGGTGGCTATTTCACGCGCGCTGGTTCACAGGCCGGATTGTGTATTTGCTGATGAACCAACAGGTAATTTGGATCAAGCAACGGCTTTGAAAATTTTTGAACTGATGCTTTCGTTAAACAAACAATACAATACCGCCTTGGTTTTTGTTACGCATGATAGACAGCTTGCGCTTCGGATGGATAAGGTCTTGCTGTTACAAGAAGGGCGTTTGACGGAGTTACAGTGAGCAGGGATATCAAAACAACGACAATGCTGAGCTTCATTTTTGACATTGTGTAGCGCAACCAACAACCATATCAGCTATTGCTTGCCAGAACAGGATCACATAGCGAGCTATTTTAGCTTCTGTGTGGTCATCTAGATCGCCCCTATTAGAACGCTGCATGTCCTGGTGTCCGTGGAAATGGAATCACATCACGAACATTGTTTACGCCAGTGACGTAGCTGACAAGGCGTTCTAGGCCCAATCCAAAGCCTGCATGGGGCACTGTCCCATAGCGTCGTAAATCTCGGTACCATTGGTAATGATCTTTGCTCAATCCACACGCATCCATGCGGTTGTCCAATACAGATAGACGCTCTTCACGCTGGCTTCCGCCAATGATTTCGCCAATACCAGGAGCTAAAACATCCATGGCGGCTACTGTTTTATTATCGTCATTAAGACGCATGTAGAAACTTTTGATGTCTTTGGGGTAATTCGTAATAATGACAGGCTTTTGACATAATTCTTCTGCCAAATAGCGCTCATGTTCGGACTGTAAATCCAATCCCCAATGGATGGGGTATTCAAAGGTTCGAGATGCTTTTTTAAGGGCGAGAATGGCATCTGTGTAGGACATCACCTCAAAGTGTGTACGTGCGACATGTTCCAATCGGTTGATGGTGCCGGGCTCTACAAATTCGTTAAAAAAGCTGAGATCATCGATGCACTCATCTAAGACGGATTTACATAAGAATCGTAACAAAGATTGACTGAGCTCACACAGATCAGATAAGTCTGAAAACGCTATTTCTGGTTCTACCATCCAAAATTCAGCCAAATGGCGGCTGGTATTGGAATTTTCAGCCCGAAAGGTGGGAGCAAATGTATATACCTTGGACATGGCCAAACAGTAAGCTTCCGCGTTTAATTGACCGGAGACAGTAAGAAAGGCTTCTTTTTCAAAAAAATCTTTAGAAAAATCGATTTGCCCAGTGTTTGTCTTGGGGAGATTGGTGAGATCAAGCGTGCTTACTCGAAACAGTTCGCCAGCTCCCTCGCAGTCGCTTGCTGTGATGATGGGTGTATGGATCCAAAAAAAACCACGATCGTGAAAAAACCGATGGATGGCTTGGGATAGCGTATGACGAACACGCATGACAGCACTGATGGTGTTGGTTCTCGGACGTAGGTGTGCAACGTCTCGAAGAAATTCAAGGGTATGACGTTTGGCTTGAATGGGATAGGTGTCTGGATTCTCAACCCAGCCCACTACTTCTATGGCACTGATCTGGATTTCAAAACACTGCCCTTTGCCTTGAGAAGTCACCAAGGTGCCTGTAGCAATGAGTGAGCATCCAGAAGTCAATTTCAGAATTGCTTCTTGATAATTGGGAAGTGTTCCAGGGACAACCAGTTGAATCGGAGCAAAACAAGATCCGTCGTGCAAAGCGATGAATGACAATCCTGCTTTTGAGTCGCGACGTGTTTTGACCCAGCCACGAACCGTGACGGTTTCATCCACCCGGACGTCGCCTTCAAGGCATTGTTTAATAGAGTAAACCGTAGTCATGAGACCGTCCTTAGGGATGAACCAAATGGGCCTCGGGTGCAGCATCTAAGAAGGCATCGAGGGCTAGACAATGGGCATTGATTTCCTGAATGATCGGATAGTTGTCTAACGGAAAATGGAAGCGCGTAGCATTATATACTTGAGGTATAAGACAAATATCTGCCAAACCCACCTCGTTGCCGTAGCACACCTGTTGTTTTCTCGGTAAGTGTTTTAACCGTTCTTCGAAGGCATCAAACCCTTGTTTCAACCAATGATGATACCAGGTTGTGATGTCTTTGTCTGTGGCTGTGAACTGTTGTTTGAGTTGATCCAATACCCGTAGGTTATTCAAAGGGTGCAGATCACAAACGATGATCATGGCAAGACTTCTCACTTGTGCGCGACCCAAGGGGGTGATGGGCAAGAGAGCAGGGGTTGGGCTGATTTCATCTAAATATTCGATGATAGCAAGTGATTGGCTGAGTACATGGCCATTTTCATCCAATGTAGGCACGAGGCCTTCTGGGTTTATAGCAAGGTAACTGGCATGGTGATGTTCTCCGCCATGATTAACCAAGTGGACAGGACAGGTTTCATAGTTGATTTTTTTAAGATTCAAAGCGATTCGCACACGATAACTGGCAGTTGATCGGTAATAGTCGTAGAGTTTCACGAGCACTCCTTCGTTTGTTTAGATGTAATCTGAACGACTTGATCAATGGCCCCGAATAAAGTGAGATTTTCCGGTGTTCTCATTTCAATTTGGATGGTATCACCATGGCGCATGAAAGGTGTTTTAGCACTGCCTTCAGCCAATACTTCCAACGTGCGTTTTTCAGCAATGCAAGAGGATCCTTTGCTGCGATCTACGTTTGAAACGGTTCCTGAACCAATAATGGTGCCGGCAGACAGGGATCGTGTTTTCGCAGCATGTGCTATCAGTTCAGGGAATGAAAAAGTCATATCAAGACCTGCATTGGGCTCCCCAAAGAGTGTGCCGTTTAAATAACTCAGTAGTGGTAAGTGTAGACGTGCACCATCCCAGTAAGGGTCTAGCTCATCCGGAGTGATGGCCACGGGAGAGAAGCTGCTTGCGGGTTTTGATTGAAAAAAGCCAAACCCTTTGGCCAATTCCTCAGGGATAAGATTGCGTAACGAAACGTCATTAACTAACATAAAAAGACGAATGTGCGAAAGCGCTTCTTTAGATGAGGTTCCCATCGGCACATCACCTGTGATAATGGCTACTTCTGCTTCAAAATCGATACCGAATGCCTCATCGTTTGCAACGATGGGATCTCTTGGGCCCAAAAACCCGTCTGATCCCCCTTGGTACAGCAAGGGATCCGTCCAGAAATTAGCGGGCATCTCAGCCCCCCTTGCCCGTCGGACCAGTTCCACATGATTCACGTAAGCACTGCCATCGGCCCATTGGTAAGCGCGAGGTAGTGGAGAGGTCATGAGGAGTGGATCAAAGGTAAATTGTTCTCGAAGGGTACCTTGGTTGAGATCAGCATAGACAACTTGTAACTGGGGTTCAAATCTATCCCAATGCTCAAGGGCCATTTGTAATGTTGGTACAATGTGTGGTACGCAGATGGCAAGGGATAAATCTCGACTGACCACACATAGTTCGCCATCACGAGACTGTGCTGTTTTTAGGCTTGCTAATTTCATAAACAGTTCCTTTTAGTCAACCTGCAAAGTACCGCGTTTGATTTGATCTCGCTCAATGG
>CAMBHM010000033.1 GCA_945867185.1 Legionella genomosp. 1 | reverse complement strand
GCTCTCCGTCACGATTACTTACCTCAAAAAGTAGTAATAGATCAGTAAGTTACGCGTATGTCAAGTGCTCCACAAAAATTTCCGCTCCCTAACGGTCACGGTTCGGATTTTCTGCGTATTCATTGAGCGTTTAAATGCAATCGCCGTGGATTCTTTATTCGAAGGTGTTTGATTAGTCCCTCGATTTCACTACAATAAGCAATGGCCCCTTTTTCATGCACTTATGCGATCAATCGTTCTATTGTTATTTTTAGCGTTCTTAAGTTTGCAATACAAGCTTTGGCTTGGCGATGGCAGTGTGCGCCAATGGATTCACTTGGAAGATAAGTTGACAGCAGAGCAGCAGGAAAACAAACGGTTGGCCGCTCGTAATCGTGCTATTGAAGCAGATATTCTTGAGCTAAAATCTGGAGAGCAGGCTCTTGAAGAGCAGGCGCGTTTTGAGCTTGGTATGATTAAGGAGGGAGAGGTTTATTATCAGTGTGTAGAGTAATAGTGTAACCGTTTAATTAACCCCACGCCATGGAATAACCAGTTTTTACGACCAATGACAAAGGGTTTGATGGAACGTTCGGATTTGTTGTTATCGATTTCAAGGCGGCCGTCTTGAAGGTAGAGATTCAACGCATCCCAATGGTTCAGGGAATAAAAGACAGCCGTGCCCAAGGGGCTTTTGGGAGGTACTTTAAACTGTGCGTCGTCCAGTAATGCCTTGATTTTAGCCAGTACAAGCTTGGCATCCTGTTCGCGGCGCATGAAGATGGCTTCTGGCGTGGCTTCTTTATCTTTGAGTTCACGTTCCAGAAGATAAAGTTTGCCAACCAGCTTCACGACTTGATGAGCCAGGCCTTCCTTTTTGCTAGCCTTGGCGACATCAACAAAATATCGTCTGGCGTGTGCCCAGCAAGCAACATGCTTGATATGCTCCAGCTGACCAAGGACGACATAGGCTTTATAACAGTCGGCATGCAGGAAGCCTTTGAAATCGGCAAAGAAATCAAACGGGATCTGGTGCGAACGCGTGGCATGGTATTGATAAACAAACGCTCGTTTATCCGGTGGACCACCGATAAATAGCCACATGTATGATTTTTGCGTGGGCAGGCGGTCTTTTTCTTTCAAGACCTGCAACGGTGTTTCATCGGCGTAAGCAATATCATAGTTATGAATGTCTGCCTCCATCAGTTTTACCAGCGGCGTAAGCAGGTTTGCCGATTTTATCATCCAGTTACTCAGTGTCCCGCGGGTTATCGAGATATTGGACTCCCCGAACATCGCTTCCTGGCGATAAAGCGGCATGTGGCGATTAAACTTGGCATCGATAACTGCGGCTAGCAACCCAGGCGCTGCGATGGCCTTATCGATGGGCTGTTTGGGTAATTTGGCAAGCCGGACAGTTTCTTCACAGCCTTTGCAGGCGTATTTTTTTCGAACATTCACTACACGAAACGTCATTTGGGGAACAACATCCAGTTGCTCACTGAATTCATCACCGATATGCGTTAATGTGCAACCACAAGCACATTGTTTTTCGTCATCGCTCAGATCATGAATGTTTTGGATAAAAGGCAGAGATTTTGGCAATGCTTTACGGCCAGTTCCTTTTTTATTGCGTGTGTAAGTGATGGTTTCAGTTGTCTCAGGGGCTTCTGGCGCTGTTTGTTCTTCAACTGTGAGTTCAGCTTCATCAAATTGCAGGCAAAACTGCTCTGGCACAACACCTTTTTCTGTTTTACGACCAAAACGGGCTGTTCGGAATAAATGAAGCTGGTGTTGCAGGCTTTGAATTGTGGTTTCATGCCGTCCAATCAATGCCAGAAGTCTGGCATTTTCTTGCTGAAGTTGTTCTAATTGTACGGCAGAAACAGAGGTCATTTTGATAATTTTGTTAGTGTTTTTATGGGTGTAATTATATCAAAAAATCATATAAAAACAAAGTATTATTGATTAAATATCATGGTGTTACGTTAAAAATACATGGTAAAATCAAGCATTGGAAAGTCTGCCATTAACCTGAAATCCAACCCCGCAAAGAGCCAATCAAGTTGCTGATGAGTGATAACATACGCGCCATCTTGCGCCTTGCCAAACTTGAATCGACCACGTTCCAGGCGCTTGTGATAAAGGACAAACCCATTTTTATCCCAAAACAAACACTTCACCCGGTCATAATCGCGGTTATAAAACACATACACCGAACCATCGTTCACCGGTGAATCGAATTGCTCAATCACCAGAGCGCTCAGGCCAGTAATTGCTTTACGAAAGTCCACGTGCGCAGAAGCCACATAAATTCGGGTGCCCTCGGCCAATCTCAGCATGACATGCCACCTGCGATAGACAGGACGGTCTTCAGTAGGTCTGGATTGACTTCATTGGTAATGCCAATTCGGATCCCGTTCGGTAGCATCAACTGCAACCCGGCAGCTTGGCTACTCACCGCGACTGCTTCCGGTTTTGCTTCAACGAAGCTCATGGAAGATCGTTTTGATTTATTTGCCATACGGTTCTGCTGATAAACAAAGCTTTGGTAGCTAATACCCTCTTGGGCGCAATATGCCACTTGCGTTAATCCGCTCGATTTCCATGCATCGGAATGCTCCCGCCAGAAACCTTGTTTATATGCACGTTTGTTTTCGGAACTCATCAAATACTCCTTTCTGATTGAATGAACAGAAGTATCCGGGTTGGGGGGAGGGATTAAAAGATGGGGTTAATTAACCGCTTACACAAGAGTAGATCAGATCAATGATACTTTCATCAGCACTCCATAAAAAAAACCATCTCCGTCGTCGTCTCCTGGGAAAAATTGTACGCCATGTGGCGTTGGGTGGCCGCCCAGATCAGTGATTGCTATACCTCTCGCATCTGACGTTTCTTCTACAAAACGCGCCAGTTGTTGTTCATTTTCTTCTGGAAAAATAGAGCAGGTCGCATAAACCAGACGGCCATTGGGGGCTAATAGTGGCCAGAGGGTTTTTAAGAGGGTGTATTGGGTGTGAACGACTGTGGTGATGTCTGCTTCTGTACGTAGTAATTTGATGTCAGGATGGCGTCGAATAACGCCCGTTGCAGAGCAGGGAGCATCGAGTAGGATGCGATCGAAGAGTTGTCCATCCCACCAAGTATTCGGAAGGCTTGCATCACCTTGGCGTAGCGTGGCTGATAATTGCAAGCGATCGAGGTTTTCTTGTACTTTGGCAAGTCGCCTCGCGTCGAGATCAAGGGCCACGCAGGCGCCTAAATGAGGCGTCAGTTCCAATAGATGCCCTGTTTTTCCACCGGGCGCAGCACATGCATCCAACACCCGTAGAGTAGGCTTCAAATCAAGCAAGTGAGCAGCCTTTTGAGCTGCTGAATCTTGAACAGAGACATCCCCCTCTGTAAATCCTGGTAACGCGTGCACATCGCAAGGAGTTTCTAAGAGGAGGCCTTCTGGGGGCAGGACGTGGTGTTGGATGCCCGCTGTTTGTAGTTTTTCTGAGTAGGCCTTCAAGGTGTGTCGCTGCGTGTTGACGCGAAGGATCATGGGGGGGTGGGTGTCGTTGTGGGCTAGAATGTGCTGCCAATCATGGGGCCAGGCTGTTTTTAGGCGGGTGCTAAACCAGTCTGGATGATTGTACTGGAAAGATAAATTGGTTTTTAGTCTATCCAGGATCATGTCTTTTTCTCGACAATACGTCCGTAATACTGCATTCACCAAGCCTTTGGCCCAGGATAGTTTCAAGTGATGCAAGAGATCCACGGTTTCTTTGACGACCGCATAATCAGGAAGTTTGAGCTCGTGAAGTTGATATAAACCCATTAATAGACAGATCCACACATCAGTGGACTTGGGGCGTTTTTTTAAAAGGGCATCGGCAATCACACTGAGACGAAAGTAGTATCTTGCCACCCCGAAACAAAGCACCTTGGTAAAAGAGGGGGTGTCTTGGGTAAATTGGTGTGATAAGGACTGCTGATGATCTAAGAGGGTGCTGAGGATTCGAAGGGCCTCTCTGCGTTCATTGGGTTTCACTGGAATACCGTTTGATCTTGTATAGCATGTCGAATCGCAGGCAGGGCGTCTTTGACCGTGAGCACTTTACCGCCGGGCCATTGTAATGCATCAATCATCAACGCATCCGTGCCTGCTGTAACCAAGAGACCCTCTGTGGAGAGAGAGAGCACCGTGCCTGGTGCAAGAAAAGGCTCGGTAGGGATCACATGCGCTTGATGAATCCGTAGGACAGTGCCGTGTGCCATTGTTTGGGCAATTGGCCAAGGGGTAAACGCCCTGATTTGACGATCGATGGTGCTGGCGGGTTGTTGCCAATCAATCCGTGCGTCTTCTTTGGTGATTTTTGGTGCGTAAGTGGCTAAAGCATGATCTTGTGGGGTTGCCTGCGCTTGATGATGGGCCAAGGCATCCAGGGTTTGTAACAAGGGGGTAATAGCCAGGGTGGATAAGGTGTCGTGTAAATTTTCTGTGGTGGTTGTGGTTAGAATAGGGCAGGTTACTTGCGTGTACACAGCCCCAGTATCCATGGTTTTATCCAGTTGCATGATGCTGATCCCCGTTGTTGTATCGCCCTGTAAAATCGCTTGTTGAATGGGCGAGGCACCGCGATAACGGGGCAGAAGAGAGGCATGCACATTGAGGCATCCCAAGGGGGGAAGGGTGAGCACTACCGTAGGTAAAATCAGACCATAGGCAATGACTACGAGGACGTCTGGTTGATACATACGCAGTGTTTGAATGGTGTTATCGTTTTTAAAGTCTAGGGGCTGCTCAACGGGCACCTGATGCGTCAGTGCCCAGGTTTTTACAGCGGAAGGCTGCATTTGGCGTCCTCGGCCTGCTGGGCGATCGGGTTGTGTATAAATGGCCGCTAGCGTATGGACATCGGCTAGAGCATTTAAACAGGGGAGCGCGAAGGCAGGAGTGCCAGCAAAGACAATGCGCAAGGTCATGAAACGGGGCGCGCTTGTTGGCGTTTGAATTTGTCTACTTTTTTGCGAGCCATGGCGCGTTTTAAAGGAGAGAGGAGATCAAGGAAGAGTTTGCCATTCAGATGATCGATCTCATGTTGTAAACATTCACCCAATAGGCCGTCTGCCGTGATCTCAAAGGGATTTCCTAAACGATCTAAGGCTTTTACCGTGACTTTTTCAGCTCGTATGACAGTATCGAAGGCGCCAGGTAAGGATAAACAGCCTTCTTGATATTCGGCTTGTCCTTCAGTGGCAGTGATAACAGGATTCACAAGCACGAGTTGGTCTTTTTTGTCTTGGTTGCCAACCACATCGACGACTGACAAACAGAGATTCACCGCAATTTGCGGAGCGGCAAGGCCCACTCCACGCGCGTCATACATGGTTTCAAACATGTCATCGATAAGAGTGTGTAATTTTTTATCAAACGTGGTGATTGAGGCATTGGTGCATCGTAATCGTGGATCGGGTAGATAAATAATACGATGAATAGCCATAGTCGTCTGTTTTAAAATAATAAATGCGTGCTATTATCGTTCATTTACTAGACTTTCGCAAGATTATAGGATGAATCAATGCGTATTCTGTTGTGCTGTTTCGGTTTATTGTTCGTTATCTCGGTGCAGGCAGTTACCCTTCGAGAGGATGCGCCAGCACGGTATACCGTACAATCTGGCGACTCGTTGTGGGGGATTGCCAATCGATATTTGAAGTACCCATGGGAGTGGAAGGCCTTGTGGCATGCTAATCCTGCGATTAAAAATCCGCACCATCTCTATGCAGGGGCTGTTATCACCTTGCGTTATAATCAGAAACGTCCTTATTTGAAAGTGCTTTCTAATGGGACGATCAAGTTGTCACCCCATGTTCGTCCTGTTGCCTCTGAAAACAGCATTCCTACCATCCCACTGGCTGATCTCTTGCCTTTTTTTAATGAGTCAGTCGTGTTGGATCGCAATATGTTGCACGGTGCACCCTATGTGATTGCTTTCATGAACGAGCATTTGTTAGGGGGGCAAGGCGATGAGGTGTATGTGAAGAATCTCTGTCCGAAAACACAAGTTCTGCCGCCTGGCGTCTCGATTGCTTATGCGATTTATAGACCTTGTGGATCATACTGGGATCCCATTACCAAACAGCGTTTGGGTTATAAGACAACTTTGGTGGGGTATGGTGAGTTAGTTCGTGCGGGCGATCCTGCTACCGTAGTCATCACCGATATTGTGGAAGGGATTCGCTTGTATGACAAGGTGATGCCAAATAATTATCCGGATTTTGATTTGTCGTTCGAGCCTAAATCACCCATGGTTCCTGTGCGTGGGGACATCATTGATTTACCAGGGGACTATACACAAGGCGGGGTGGGTCTTGTAGCTGTGATCGACAGGGGGCAAGACGCAGGGTTGCAACCGGGGGATGTATTGGGCGTTTATACGCGGCCTCGTTTGGTGAATAATCTGGAGTATCATTATGTTGAAAAACCACCCTGTGAATACCCTTGTGTTCCCTTGCCGCCTGAGCGGATTGGTGAAGTCATGGTGTTTCGTACGTTTTCAAGAACAAGCATTGCTTTGGTAGTGCGATCCACACGAGCGATTAAAAAATTTGATACAGTGACCAATCCATGAATAATAAAGCGTGTTTTCTTGCATTCAATCGCATGAATGGGGTAGGGCCTCGAGCCGTTGCAACCTTATGGGCGCGGTGGCCTAAGTTGCAGGAGTTGTTTCAGCTCACGCCTAAAGAGATGGTGGCAGCGGGTGTTTCAAAAGCGCTGGCTGAAACCATTCGTGCCTTTGATCGTCGTGCGATTGAAGCGGACTTGATTTGGGAAAAAGAAGATCACCATGCCTTGCTCACGTTGGATGATCCACGTTATCCCCCCTTACTGAAAGAAATACATGATCCCCCGCCGGTATTATATGCTGCAGGGGATATATCGTGTTTTGATCAACCGATGTTGGCCATGGTTGGTACACGCAAACCCTCTATAACAGGATCTGAAACCGCTTGGCATATGGCGAAAGCCTTGGCCTCACACGGGATCACGGTGGTCAGTGGCTTGGCGTCGGGTATTGATGGGCAAGCGCATGGGGGGGCGTTGGCGGCTGCTGGTAAGACCATCGCGGTAATGGGGACGGGTATTGATAGGATTTATCCGACACGGCATGTGTCGTTGGCCAAGAAAATAGTCGAAAAAGGCTTGCTGTTGAGTGAGCTTCCATTACAATTTCCACCGATTGCTGGACATTTTCCACGCAGAAATCGTATAATAAGTGGTTTGTCATTAGCCACTTTGGTTGTTGAGGCCGCAATAAAGAGCGGATCGCTCATTACAGCCAGGATGGCGTTAGAGCAAAATCGGGATGTATTGGCTATCCCCAGTTCGATTTACAACGCCCAGGCGAGGGGGTGTCATCATTTGTTGCAACAAGGCGCAAAATTGGTGACGTCTTATGAAGAGGTGTTGGAAGAGCTTGGGCTTCCTTCGCAAAGGAAGGGTGTTTCGTCGGCGGGTTTGAAGAAGACAACGCTTGCCAGTGGGAATCAAAACCTAGTACAGTGCATTGGTTTTGAAGTGACCACGGTGGATCATCTGATTAAGCGCTCAGGATTGGCAGTTGAAGCCATTCTCTGTGACTTGGCGAAGTTGGAGTTAGCAGGGTTAGTGAAAGCAGTTCCTGGTGGTTATATGAGGTGTACGGTATGAAAGATAATTTTTTTGAAATGTTACTCTCGTTGTTTGAAAAGACCTTGTCTCAGTTAAGAGAGCGTTCTGATGCCTCAAAACAGGCGTCTGGATCGTCGGACGAGGCGCCAGACACACGTGCCGAGGTGACATTGGTGCAAGCAGCAAGCGATCAATCTGTTCGAATCTTCACCGAAGATGAACAACGAAAGTTGACGAAAGCGAGTTATCAGTTTTTAATGCGCCTGTCTTCTTGGGGCATTTTGGCTTCCGATGTGCTGGAGCTCATTATCAACCAACTGATATTTTCTGAATCGCGTTTTGTGAGTTTGCAGGAAACGAAGTGGACCATTCGACATACGTTAGCGAAGGGCTTGGGGACAGAGCAACTGGCCTTTTTGGATCTGGTGTTGTATCACAAAGAAGATGAATTGCCACGGCATTGATAGGGAGTTACCTTGAGTAAATACCTGGTGATCGTAGAGTCACCTGCGAAATGTAAAACCATTCAAAAATATTTGGGTTCGGATTACGACGTATTGGCATCCTATGGTCATGTGCGTGATCTGCCACCTCGTAAGGGTTCGGTGGATCCAGACCATCATTTTGCGATGACGTATGCGCCCATTGAGAAAAATGCGAGACATTTTGAATTGATCGCCAAAGCCATGAAAAAGGCGGATATTTTGTTGTTGGCAACGGATCCGGATCGCGAGGGCGAAGCCATTTCTTGGCATGTCCATGAATTATTAAAATCACGACATCTCTTGAAGGATAAGGCAGTACAGCGCATCTTTTTTAACGAAATCACCAAGTCTGCGGTTCAAGAAGCTATTTTGCATCCAAGAAGCATTTCGATGGACATGGTGAATGCGCAACAAGCGCGCCGTGCGCTCGATTATCTGGTGGGGTTTAATTTATCACCTTTGTTGTGGAAAAAAATTCGACGTGGTTTATCGGCCGGTCGCGTACAAAGTCCTGCCTTGCGATTGATTGTGGAACGTGAGGAAGAAATAGAGCAGTTTGTGCCGCAGGAACATTGGAAGTTGCTCGCCCAATGCGACTTTAAAGCGGCTCTTTTTGAAGCACGACTGACGCATTATCAGCATGAAAAACTACAACAATTCACGGTGAACGAGGGTCTTCGTGCGCACGCTATTCAAGCCGATCTTTTAGCGATGGCGAACGGGGTACTGACGGTCGTCGCCATTGAAAAAAAGCAACGAAAACGGAACCCTTCTCCGCCTTTTATCACTGCTACGTTGCAACAGGAAGCAGCGAGAAAACTGGGGTTTACCGCTCGAAAAACGATGATGGTGGCACAGCAATTGTACGAAGGAATAGATATCGGAGAAGGTACAACGGGGCTTATCTCCTATATGCGTACCGATTCTGTTCATTTGGCAGAGGAAGCCTTGGTTGAACTTCGAGCGTATATTGTTGAGCGGTATGGTCAAGACAATTGTCCTAAAGTGGCCAGAGTATTTAAAACAAAGTCTAAGAATGCCCAAGAGGCGCATGAAGCGATTCGGCCGACAGAAATAAGACGTACTCCTGAGAAAGTTGAATCTGCATTAACACCGGATCAGTTGAAATTGTATACGTTAATCTGGAGGCGTACATTGGCCTGTCAAATGGCGGAAGCATTGTTAGACACCGTAGCCGTTGATCTTGGCTGTGGGGATGGAAATCTATTTCGAGCGAATGGATCAACCATCACATTTTCTGGTTTTTTGAGTGTCTATGAAGAAGGCCGTGATGATTCGAAAGATGACGATCAACCGGCAGCAATCCTACCTGTTTTTGCGCTAGAGGATAAGGTCATTTTGCGAGATCTTTTAGCCAATCAGCACTTTACAGAGCCCCCCCCTCGTTATTCAGAAGCGTCGTTGGTGAAGGCACTAGAAGAATTTGACATTGGACGTCCCTCCACGTATGCGGCCATTATTCATACCTTGCAGCAACGGGAGTATGTGATCGTGGACAAGAAACGGTTCATACCAACCGATGTAGGTCGAGTTGTCGGTCATTTTTTAACCAAGCATTTTACACGTTATGTGGATTACAAATTCACAGCAAACCTTGAAGATACTTTGGATGCGGTCGCTCGTGGAGAAAAGGAGTGGATCCCGGTATTGGATGCATTCTGGCAACCCTTTATTCAACAAATTCAGACCATCGATGAACAGGTGCATCGGAAAGATGTGACGACGGAAATACTCGATGAAGCTTGCCCTAAATGTGGGAAATCGTTGTCGATTCGTTTGGGTAAACGAGGGCGTTTCGTCGGGTGTACGGCGTACCCTGAGTGTGATTACACGCAAGATTTGGCCAATCCCTCAGGAGAGCAGGCAGAACCTACGGTCGTTGAGGGTCGGGCCTGTCCAACGTGTCAGAGTGCCTTACACATCAAAATAGGAAAATATGGACGTTTTATTGGTTGTAGCAAGTACCCTGACTGTAAGTTCTTAGAGCCACTTGAAAAACCAGCGGATACTGGTGTGACATGCCCACAGTGCCATGTGGCCTCCATTCTCAAGCGAAAATCTAGAAAGGGGAAAATTTTTTATTCTTGCGGCGCTTATCCAAAATGCGATTATGCGTTATGGAATGAACCTTTAAATAAGATCTGCCCCCAGTGTGCCTGGCCCATCCTGACTATCAAGGAAACCAAACGTTCCGGACGTGAGATCTTGTGTCCGCATGAGGGGTGTGATTATAAAGTACAAGCAACGGGGCTTGAGTCTAGGGACTCGCTCTAAGCGAACACGGAAACAGCAGTGCCCCGCCAGTTAAAATGTACTTTTCATACTAGGCGCTTGACGACCCTAGATAGTCTGCCAATGCGCTCATTGGAGGGGCAGCTGCTTTCAAGGGGCCATCGTAGGGAGCAACTGGTCGGTTGGTTGCAAAAAATCGACCTGTAAAATAGACACCGCTTGCGTCTGCAGCGCCAACACCACCAATTGCTGCCCAGAACGGGAGTGCTCCAC
>CAMBHM010000032.1 GCA_945867185.1 Legionella genomosp. 1 | reverse complement strand
TACGTATGTTTGTAAGACACTTTGTTTCTCTTGCAATGTTTTAAAAATAGCCATACATCAGCGTACCCAATTCGACGGATTGTTGAAGGATCGCTTCTGATTCGATGATCTCTAAAGTGGCCACAGCCGCACTAACCGCCAGGGGATGTCCACTGTAAGTATGAGAGTGGACAAATCCCGGACCCTCATCATAAAACAAATCGAACAATGTGTGATCAACCAATACAGCACTCAAAGGCATGGTGCCGGCGGTGAGGCCCTTTGATAGACACATGATCTGGGGTCGAATGCCAGCATGGTCACAGGCCAACCATTTGCCGGTGCGCCCTAGGCCTGTCATGATTTCATCGGCAATGATCAAGCGATCGTTATCGCTTGCCCAAGCGGCCAGTCGGCGTAAGAAATCAGCGCTATAACAGCGCATGCCGCCAGCTCCTTGGACAATGGGTTCGAGAATGATAGCACAAGCAAGGGGTTTCATGGTCTCTAAGGCTATTTCAATGGAGGGCCAGAGATCGCTACAGTCGTGCCATAAGGGATCTTGTTCGCCGGCAACATAGGGGATGGTTTCTAAAAAATGGCAGGTGACTCCATAGCCTGTATAGGGTTTTTTATAAAGCCCTACATCACTGACACTCAAGGCCCCTAATGTTTCACCATGGTAGCCGTTTTGTAATGCGATAAATTGATTGCGCTCAGGATGCCCCAATTTTTGGGTGGCTTCAATGGCAAGTTTCATGGCAATTTCAACCGCCGAGGCGCCGTCGCTTGCAAAAAAAGCGTGTTGTAGACCACTCAATTCTGCCAAACGTTCCGCTAATGTTATAAGCAGGGGATAGGTGATATCCGCGCCCATGACGTGTTCAAAGTGCATCATTTGTTGGGAGATGGCTTCTAAAAGGTGAGGATGCCCATGTCCTAGCGATTTACACCACCAGCTGGATATAGCGTCGATGATCGGCCCGCGATCAGTGTAGAGATAACTCCCTTGAGCACGATGCACAATCAGCGGGGGATACGTTTCAAAGATTTTCATTTGTGTACAAGGGTGCCAAACGTGTTGTAAATCGCGCGTAAGGAGGGTGTTAGGTATCATCCCAATAAAAAGCCAATAGATCGCTCTTCCAGCTCTTCCGCGGGGAGCTCTTTCTTTAAAGCATTCTTTAAAGAATGGTTGAACCAAATGATTTTCCTTACTTCTGTATAGGTTTGAATAGGCCAGCCACTATCAACTATCACCATTTCAAAATAAGACAGATCTTCAATCCCACTGAGCATGGTCTCTTGAATATATCCGATCAGTGCGTCTTCATCCTCATAGTGTTCCTCTTGTTTAAGAACAGTTAGATCACTAATGAACGCAGACAATGTCGTGATATAGTTTTCTAAAAGGGATAGAAAATAGGAGTTTGGGCCATGGCGTCCAAACTTGTCCAACCATGATCGGATCGATCGATCCAGAGGTAATAGTTCTTCATTCCAATCGGTGTTTAATTCATGATAAATCTTAGAGTCTATAAATCGCATCGATAGGTCCTAGTTGTTTATATCGAGCGCATTTTACAACGAAATACCTTAACAATATATTAAGGCGATTGTGAGCTTCGATTCGATACGTTGTTGTCAACCCAATTTATTTTTTTGGTTGACAATGATTGGAATGATCTTATTATGGTTGGTTTCCTTAGGATAGAAATGCTATGAACACTGCTTCAAAGAGGGTAAGGTCGCTTGATGTGACTGCACTGTATGAGCAACCGTTTCATGAGTTGTTATATCAAGCGCATACCGTACATTTACAACATCATCCTGCCAATGTGATCCACAAAGCGACCTTACTCAGTATTAAAACAGGGGCCTGTCCTGAGGATTGCGGGTATTGTTCTCAGAGCGGTCATTATAAAACCCATGTTGAAAAAGAAAAATTGATGGCGATCGATCAGGTTTTGGTGAGTGCACAAGCAGCAAAAGACGCAGGGGCCTCGCGATTTTGTATGGGTGCTGCGTTTCGGTCGCCGCCTGATAAGATCATGCCTCAATTAACCGAGATGGTGGCAAAAGTCAAAGCCATGGGACTTGAAACGTGCATGACGCTTGGAATGCTGTCGGCAGAACAAGCAGAGACGTTGAAATCAGCAGGTCTTGATTTTTATAATCATAATTTAGATACCTCTCGTAGTTATTACGACAAAGTCGTGACCACGCGATCGTATGATGATAGATTGCAAACGATCGACCATGTTCGAAGTGCAGGCATTCAAGTGTGTTGTGGAGGCATTGTGGGGTTGGGAGAAACCAGAGCGGATAGGATTGAGTTTTTGATGACGCTCGCCAATTTGCCAGAGCCCCCGGAAAGCGTCCCAATCAATCGCTTGATCCCTGTACCAGGTACTCCTTTAGAGAAAGCTACGCCTATTGATGGTATAGAGCTTGTACGTACGATTGCGACGGCACGACTTTTGATGCCAAACAGTGTGGTGAGACTCACAGCGGGTCGCAGTGAGATGAGTGAGGAATTACAAGCGCTTTGTTTCTTTGCCGGAGCAAATTCAGTGTTTTTAGGGGATACATTACTCACAGAAGACAATGCAGCCCCGGATAAGGATGCGATATTATTTGAGAAACTGGGCTTTATAACGTGCTGAACACGCCTTTACAAGCCGATCTCCTGCAGCGCAAACAACGGCACTTGTATCGATCGCGGCGTCTTCAGGGATCTTGCGCGTTAGACTTCAGTCGGAATGATTATTTGTCCTTGGCAGACGATCCCCGTCTTAAAAAAGCGTATCAAGAGGGCTTTGAGCGTTATCCTGTTGGCAGTGGGGGCTCGATGGTGGTCTCTGGCTATCATCCCACGCATCAAGCCTTAGAACAGGCGTTTTCTGAGGCGTTGGGGGTGGAGGATGCGATTTTATTTTCCTCAGGATATGCAGCCAATCTGAGTGTGATGAGCTTGCTTGGGGTGTTTAAAACGTCTGTGTTGATGGACAAAAATGCGCATGCCTCGTTTTACGATGGTCTACGATTGGGGGGCGTATCGTATCGACGCTATCGTTCGAATAGGCCTTCTGATTTTGCTTTTCAGCGTAAAAAAATGCCAGATAACACGGTCGTGGTGACTGAAAGTATTTTCAGTATGAGTGGGTACTGTGCACCCTTGCAGGCTATCAGCGCTGCGGGATTACCACTCATTGTTGATGAAGCGCACGCGTTTGGAGTGATAGGGCCGAATGGACTTGGGGGGGTGATGGCAGCGGGACTCACTGAAACCGAAGTCCCTTTGCGGATCATTCCCTTGGGTAAAGCGTGTGTAGCTACAGGAGCGATGGTAGTCGGGCAACGGGATTGGATCGAGGCGTTAATCCAAGTGGCGCGTCCTTATATTTATTCCACTGCCATCAGTCCAGGTGTGGCTTATGGCATGAAAGAAGCACTGTCGCTGTTGATGCAAGCAGAGGACAACCGTTTGACATTACGGGCATTGATCGCCTATTTCCGCGAAAAAATCACACAGTCCTCGTACACCTGGGGAGCGTCATCGACCCCTATTCAGCAACTGAAACTGGGGTGTCCTGCACGAGCGATCGCCTTGTCTGAACAATTAGCACAACAGGGTATTGTCTGTGTATCGATGCGGCAACCAACCGTCAGTCGGGTTGATACGGGGTTACGGATCATCCTAAATGCGAATCATCTCTTCAGCGACATAGATAGGTTGTTTGCGTGCTTGGACGCATCATGGTGAAACGTTATTTTGTTCTCGGCACCGATACGGATTGTGGAAAAACGTTTGTGACCTGTCAATTGCTTGCGTTGTTGAAGCAACGCGCAAAGGTATTCGCTATCAAGCCGATTGCAACGGGGTGTGTGAGAAAAGGCACGCGTCTAATCAGCGAGGATGCCGTGCGGTTGGCACAGTACAATGGCGCAACCCCGTATGAAAGTTTCTCTTGGCGGTTTGAACCACCTGTCTCGCCGCATTTGGCGGCTGAGGCTGCTGGTGTAACACTTACCGTGCAAGCCCTGATGCAATGTTGTTTCAACCCGGTGTTTGATGATCTGGATTATTTACTAATAGAAGGCGCAGGGGGCCTCATGGTGCCCTTGAATCAACAAGACACATGGGTTGATTTCTTGAGCTTGAGTCAACTACCCGTTATTGTTGTCGTAGGCTTGCAACTGGGCTGCATCAACCACGCGTTACTCACAGCGCATGTGATGCAGGATCAGGCTATCGAGTGTGTCGGTTGGGTAGCGAATGGTTTAGATCCCTCCATGCAGGCTTTACCAGAAACAATCGCCACCCTGTCAACCAAATTACCGTGGCCCTTATTGACAACGATCCCCCATGGGGGTACCTGTTCGCAAGATTCGTTTGACAAATTAAATCTATTGTGATAATATAACAATCAAGTTGATTTTTGTTTGCTCTTATTAAAGAGGGGGATTAATATGGCCTATACAAGACGGGAAACGCATCATTTGAATTCACTTATGGATGCCATTACTGGGGGTAACCTGAGCTTGGTAAGGCAACACTTATCAGGTTCGCTCCGAGAGACCACTATGGATCAGGTTGTTGCTGTAGGGGGGGGGGCGCAGCTCTCCCCGCTGATGTATGCCATTCAACGGTGTCCTATTGTGCATAATGAATCTGATAATCGTTATCAGATTATGCTTGCGATTTTAGAACAATGCACGGATCTACGGCTTCAGAATGAGGCGTCGCTCCAAGCAATCGATATGGCCATCTACCATGGTCATGATCATGTAATACAGGCGTTGCTAAATAGAGACGATTCGCTATTGACTCAGACTAATCGTCGTTATTCCCCACTCTGCAGGACACTCCGTGGAATAGAGAGTGCGTTAGCGAGCACAGAGACTGAGCGCTATGCCTCTATTATTGAACAGGTAATTACATCGCAACCACAGAGTGTTAATACTCCTTGGCTAGGCAACGAGAGGCTTATCTACCCTATAGCCTTTTCTTTTTCTAACTTGCCAAACGCTGTGACGATCCTTCTTTTAAAAAAGGGGGCTGATCCTCAGCCGTTAGGAAACGCTTGGAAAAGCGATGGCTTTAATCCTCATGATGATGCAGAATCCCATGCGACACTCAGGATTTGCATTGCCAAGGCACTACTAAAAAAACAATTACAAGCCTATATCGATCGTATAGATGGGTATGGAGACATCCCCTCTAAGTTTAGATTCTTTACCTTCCCTTTGTTTAAAACCTCTAGAGGACTAAACAGAGAGATCAATTACAATCTTGCAAAACAGCTCCAGGACGAATTAAATTTAGACGGCACGAGGTCTATTCGAGATATATTCGAGCTGGCCGAGGATAAGAGAAAGACAATAATTACGACTGGTAATTATTCGACTCGTGAGGGTTATCGAGCCGTTCAAAAGATCGGGAGCCCTGAGTTGAGAGAGATTGTCAAAGCAGGGATGCTTGCTGGAGAGGAACGGATGTCGGATGAAAAACTTCTAGTAAATGCTCAAGGTAGGGGGCCTTCATACTAGGTTTCAGTTGCCTTTTTATAGGATTATGAGCGTACGTAGACTATGATAGTCATACGGCTTCTTCGGAGTGACGTATGACGTATCGTTTAATCTGGATTCTGTTGATAATTCCTATGACGGCTATCGCGAGTACGCAGTCCCTGTGGCATTGTGTGGTAGAAGATGAGGCCTCCAAGCAATGGTCTCGGTATGGGGCGTACGAGCGGGTGGCGGTTAGCAAAGCGTTTGAGGGGTGTAAAAAAGAAAGCACACTCCCTGCAACCTGCCGTGTGCAATCAAATGGTTGTGATTTTATTGAAGAGGGGGCGGTGGTGTCCACGCGGCATTGGCAATGTCTTGCTCTTGATGATCAGGCGCTCTCCTTTTTAAGTGCACCTGCAGCCCATCAAGATGAAGCGATATTTCAAGCGAAAGCGCTGTGTCGAGCCAAGAGCCGTGTGCCAGATACCTGTTATGTGAATTCGGTGACTTGTACGAAAAACAAGCATGACTAAGCCTTATTGTGTCGGGTTAATGGGGCAGCTTGCCAGTGGGAAATCCACCGCAGCACGGTGCTTTGAAGCACTCGGTGTGATGGTTATCAGTGCCGATCAGATTGCACGTGCATTGACCCAAAAAGGCAGCCCAGCGTTGGCAACTATTGTTGAACGATGTGGCAAAGACATCCTCACAGACACTGCTGAATTAGATCGCGCTCGCTTACGGACCCTTATTTTTAATAATAAAGAGCTTCGATTGTGGCTAGAAGCCTTGCTGCACCCTCTTATTCGCACGCACATTGAAAGAGACATTCAGGCGGCCAAAACCCCCTATTGCCTGATTGAGATCCCGTTGCTCACCGATCGATCTAACTATCCTTATCTGAATAGAATCCTGCACATTCAAGCCTCCCCCGCACAACAACTAGAACGGGTGATGCAACGAGATCAATGTTCAAAAACAGAGGCTTTACACATCCTAGCGGTGCAACAGAATCATCTTTACCCCGTAGCGGATGATCTCATTGTGAATACCAGCAGTGTCGAAGCGCTTGAGCAGCGAGTTCAATCGCTCCATGAGGAGTATTTAAGAGCAGGGTGCTATAAAAATTGAAGAATGTCGTCATTTCATATATCCTTGCAACCTTAAATGAGGGCGCAGTGAATGAAAGATATCCTTTTTGTATATAAAATGTTACTTGAAAGTCCAACCGAACTCTCAAGCCAATTGGACTTACTGAAGAGCAAATTTTCCATCCTATTACATCCAGATAACCCCAGGGTTTATCTGGGGATAGCATTGGTTACATTGGCTGGGTGGATAGAACCCGCATGCCTTGAAAATCCAATAGCTGAACCCCCGCGCCCTGCTTCTCCTACCACGGTGTTTAAGCTTTGGATTAAAAAGAGGATGCCAACTCTTTTAGATATTCAAGCGGCCTTTTTATCGCTTCAAGAAGTTTTTCCTAATCCTATCCTTTTGCCTGTGTTGGAAGGCATTGTGCTTCAACTTTCAGGTTTTGAAGAAGAAGCATTACAAAAAGTCGCTGAGTCTTCCACCCTCCATGCTCAATACACAAGCTTGAATTTTCAAATTATCTACGCGCATGAACGAGGGCTCCCATTGAGTCTTTCAAAGGACTCCGTAGCGTTTCTTCAAGATTCAAGCGCCCATGGCGTGAAACAGGCTCATCTGTTGCTTGGGTATTGTTTTAAACGCGGCTATGGGGTGGTTGAAGCGTTTGAGTTGGCCGTGCAGCACTTTCGAACGGCGGCGCTTTTAGGCAATGTGGATGCTATGGAACAACTCAATGTTATCAGTTATGACCTATATCTAAAAATTCCTGAAGGTGCAAGACAAAGATCGAAGTTGTATGTGTGTGAAACGCTTCCCACTTCTTTCGTTGATTTTCCTCCCTTCGCCTATTTTTTCATAAGGAAAGAAGATCAACTTTCTGACCTTTTTATACTCAATAAAGAAGAAGGTGACGTGGTTCATGTGAAGGTCTCTCCTCACCATGCTGCGAATTTGTTGAGCACGCTCCTTCCAACACCTTATGGTCAGGTGGATCTTTCTCCAGAGCTCCTCATCCAACTGCTCTCAATGTATGGGGATGACACTCAAGTTCGACATGCGCATATTGATCTTAAAGACGCCGCACACAATGGCTATATGCATTCGCAATATATCTTTGCCTCATTATCAAAACACTTTTTATTCACAAACCCATCGCTATCAGCAGCAGAGGCGCAAGCACAAGTCATCCACATACAAAGACACTTTGAGAGGGCAGCCTCTCAAAATCTATTGATAGCGCAATACCAATTGGCCTTGTTTCATGAAGAAGTCACGCATGACACGGCGATGGCCACGCATTATTATCTTAAGGTTTTTGAGGCAAAGCCTTTTTATCTTCAACAGGATTTGGCTTGTATCACGAAGGCTCGCGTCAGCTTGAAGCGTTTGCTGCTCCCACAATTCTTCGACCAACTGTCCAGTTTATACAAAAAAGATCAACCTATTGCTCCAGCCCATTGGGATCTGCTCAACGGCTTTACAGCGTTTGATAAGTCAATGAAGGATATTGAACTTCTCCCGGTATGGGTTGTCTTTCTAGCCATCCTTAAGCTAAGAACCGTAGAATTCAAAGCCTATTCCTCGGCGGATCCAACAGCGACGATCAATGTGTTGAGTGCTCAAATTGCCGATTTGTTTTGTAAGTCCCCGGAGGCTTTGGGTCAATTTGAACAAGCTGCATGCCGTCATCCTCGTTTTACTGAAGACGCTTTTAAAGGATGGTTTTTTTATATCAAAGGCTATTTAACTTTCATTCTTGATCCCCATAGCGCCAGGGCCTTAGAGTGTTTAAAGAGTGCGAATAGCCGAGGCAGTGTGATTGCCGCTTCTGATCTTATGATTCATTATTTGAAAAAATCTTCCAACTGTGAAGAACCGTCTGAAGGATTACTCATTCTTAGCGAAGCCACCCGGTGGGCTGAAAAAACGATGGGTAGTGGTGATCCTAACTTGTGTAGCGCACGGTTGTGGCGTGTGTTGAGTGATGGTCGGTTAGAATACCTGAATGAGGGTAAAAGCATTCTCGAACTTCGACAAGATCCTGAACTTATCACGATGATGGGGGCTTTTGCTTCCCTCGTTAGCTCAGAGTCGATGACGCCTTTTCTCTTCGGGTTTCTATGTGAAATACGGATGAAGATGGATCCTTCTTCTATGGAGGTAGCCCTTGCTTATTATGAAAAAGTCAATCCACTCAAATTTTCTAAGCTTGAATTAGGGATCCGATATTTTAGCTTAGGTGAAGGATTTAAGGATCAGATTAAAAACCTCCCCCCTGATCTTGCGGTTCAACAAAAACATCTAACAGATCTTCGAACCTGTTATGAAAAAGCCGCTACATTAGGTCATCATGAGGCATTACGGTTTCTGGCAAAGGGTCATGAAACAGGCGAATTTGGATTGGAAATGTCCCTCAAAAAAGCCATCCATCTGCTTGTTAAAATTCGTCCCTCTCATCCAGATGATCCAACCATTCATAGCAAAATCATTGAATTAAGAGCGAGGATCCGCGCAGAAGAGAGGGCCCGTGATTTACGAAGATCAGAAGAAAGGGCCAAGCGTTTGCGTGTAGCAGAAGAGATGAAATCTCCTCCTTCACAAGAAGGGGGTGCTGGCGCTCTGGCCAGGGTGACTCATCCTGTGCCTGAGACAGATTCAGACAGTACTGATGAAGAAGAGGCACCCACCGCTCCAGCTCTATTGCAGGTCGTGCCAGTATCAGTTGAGAGAGAAGAAATAAGGGTTGTCAGTCGATCTGCGCCCCCTGTCGTGAGTAGGCCACCACCGCGTCCGATTGATCGACGTCTTGAAATGCTCACGAGTGAAAATCAAAGGTTAAGGCAACGGATAAGTAATATCGAACAGAGGCATTTGATGGAAGCAAGACGTTTTCAAACAGAGATGTCGGCATTGAAAGCTCAGTATGATGGAGTGCATACACGTGCCATCCATCTGAGCGATGAGATAGCAGCGCTCGAGCGGCAACTCCATGACCGAGTTACAGATGCTGCTGCCAGTGGTTCATCTGCTATGCGATTAGCACAAGAAGCAGAGCAAAGGGCATCAGAACTCGCCCGACAAAAAAGGCAACTTGAACTAGACAATTCAGATCTCAGAAGCGATGTGGTGTCTCTTCGAATACAATTGCGATTGCTCCAGGAACATTCGGACAGGGCGCGATTCTTCAGCAGACCACGGATTACTCATGTTCCCTATCCTGTCTATTATCCAGTGCCAGTGATCCCACTCCCAGAACCTGCAGAAAACATAGAACTTCCAGTATATTCTCTAGAAACAGGATCTTATCTTCTCCGTGGAGAACCATTATCCGAGGAACATACACGCCATATGGTTGATTTCTTTAAACGACATTTAAACCAACCCTCAGCCATGTACAACTTAGGCCTTTGCTTAACTTATGGGATTGGAACCCCCCTCGACCAAGCCTCTGGCTTATGGTTTCTTAACGAAGCCTATACGCAGGGCGTAGAAGAAGCGCTCTCCATCATAGAAGCAGTCAGTGAACCCGAGGCAAGACCCAGAGCGCGCTCTGTTTGACTCAGTGTGCAGTAAGTATAGGGATGGGCTATATTCTAAGTTATTACACCACGGTGCTTGTTTTAATAGACATTAAGCCCAATAATGTTTATTAAAATGAACATTGCGATAGGACGTCAAATCGCTTATTATGAGGAATGACTCATAAAAATTGATGATGATGGCCACTAAGAGAGTATTCTCGCATTATACCAAAGACGCAGCTTTACTGTTGGGTCAATTAATCAAGTTGGCTCGATTGGAAAGGAATATGACAACCAAAGATCTGGCGCTTCGTGCCGGTATATCACGGGGAACTTTGCAAAAAATTGAGCAGGGCTATTTGACGTGTGAAATAGGGTTGGTCTTTGAAGTTGCAATGATAGTTGGCGTTCAATTATTTGAAACGAATGCGGAGTCGATTGCACAAGCATTAGGTCATACCAAAAGTAAAATGGCTTTAATGCCTCTTCGGATCCGTCAAATGGAGAAGGATCTAGATGACAATTTCTAATCCTGACGATCAGGAAGCCTTTGTCTGGATTTGGTTGCCAGGGAAAACAACGCCAATGGTTGCTGGTAAATTGACATTAAAGAATCAAACGTATGTGTTCAACTATGGGAA
>CAMBHM010000031.1 GCA_945867185.1 Legionella genomosp. 1 | reverse complement strand
CACACGTTTCCCACTCTCTCATTAGGCAATCTTACCAGTATACTATAAAATCAATGCTTATCCTCTATCTAGTTTGGTCTATCATGTCCTCATCGATTACCCTACTTATGGCTCAGATTAACCCCACCGTTGGGGCGTTGGCACACAACACGCAACAAATAATTTCTATCATAACAGCACATCAAGCAACACATGATCTCATCATTTTCCCCGAGTTAGCGCTCACTGGGTACCCCCCAGAAGATTTACTACTTCGAGAAGCCTTTCTGCAAGAGATGACACCTTATCTTCATCAAATCAGAACAGTGAGCACGCGCTGTCATGTCATCGTGGGCCATCCCAGTGAAGAAAAAGGCTTGTTGTATAATGCCGCCAGTGTCTTTGCAAAGGGCCAGTGCATTGCCCTCTATCACAAACAACATTTACCCAATGATGGTGTGTTTGATGAACGTCGATATTTTCAACCAGGAGCCCAATCACCCTGTTTATTCCCTCTTAAACACTATCAACTGGGATTAGGAATTTGTGAAGATTTTTGGCAGCCAGGGCCTGGAGAGCAGCTGATCGCAGCCGGTGCTGACTTGATCATCAGCATCAATGCCTCCCCTTTTGATGAGCAGAAATATACGCGCCGTGAACAAGTCATGAAAACCTATGCCAATCAATGCCTTGGTCTGATTTATACAAACTTAGTTGGCGGCCAAGATGAGCTCGTTTTTGATGGGCAATCCATGGCATTGGATGGCCAAGGCGCTGTGGTAGCCCGAGCACCAGCGTTTCAAGAGGGCGTTGCTTCAGTCACTATAAAAGACAAGCGCCTCACTGGAATCATCACTCCGTTGTTATCTGCAGAAGCGCTATTATACCAAGCCCTCCTCCGAGGGCTCACCGATTACATTGAAAAAAATGGGTTTCCAGGCGTCTTGCTTGGGCTATCTGGTGGCATTGATTCAGCCCTCACATTGGCTCTCGCAGTCGATGCGTTAGGGAAAGACCGTGTGCATGCCGTCCTTCTTCCCTCCCGATACACGGCCCCCATGAGTCTTGAGGATGCTCTATTTCAAGCCAATACACTTGCCGTGCGACACACAACCTTGTCTATTGAGCCCCTCTTTGAAACCTTTCTTACCACTTTAAAGCCCGCCTTCCACGGGGCCCCTACAGACACCACCGAGGAAAATATCCAAGCACGCATCCGTGGCACTTTACTGATGGCCCTTTCTAATAAATCAGGTGATCTCCTACTTACCACCAGTAATAAAAGCGAAACCGCGGTCGGCTACAGTACGCTATATGGAGATATGGCAGGGGGATTTGCCGTGCTAAAGGATGTTTTAAAAACAACCGTCTATGCCTTGGCCCGCTACCGCAACACATGCTCGCCCATCATCCCAGAACGCGTCCTCACTCGCGCGCCCTCAGCAGAACTGGCCCCTCATCAAACCGATCAAGATAGCTTACCAGACTACGCAATACTCGATGCGATCATCACCCACTACATGGTAGACCGATTGAGTGCTGAAGACATTATTCCAATGGGCTTTATAAAAGAAGACGTACAGAAGACCATTCAGCTCATTCAACGCAATGAATATAAACGTCGTCAAGCCGCGCCAGGCGTTAAAATCACGCCTTGTGCCTTTGGTCGTGATTGGCGGTATCCCCTGACACATGCACAGGCCTCTTGCAAAATACCCTCAACTCGTTAACATGGAATGACTTTTACGTCATTAAGGGATGATATGAGGATTGTTTTAGGATCCGTCGCATGGTTTGCGACTCAAGTGGCCCTGGCAGCTACCCCCATCGATGGGTGGTATGCCAGCGTTTTTGGAGGATATGCTTATGTCCCTAACAACCTAAGCACCAACTACGGCGGTCTTTATCGCTCGCAAGCGCGCTATCAAGCTGGCTTCGATGCGGGCGGTAGTCTCGGCTTTAAAAGCAACCCCATGCGATACGAAGGGGAAATCAGTTATATCGATGCCCAGTTGAAGCACTTCAACATCGCGGGAATCCCTCAAACCGGGGTGAAAGGATATAACCATGTGGTACTTGCCATGGCAAACGTGTTTTATGATGTCCAACTGCACAACTCGCCCATACAACCGTTTCTAGGCTTAGGCATCGGCTACGGATGGATTGATGCGGTCATTCGCAGCACAGGGCCAGCTGGTCTCACCGCGCACACTGGCAGCAACAGCGATTTTGCCTATCAAGGTGCCGCCGGCCTCACTTTCCAATTCTCTGAAAATTATGCACTGAATATAGGTTATCGGTATGTTGCAACCGTACGCGACAATACACTCGGACACTTTTTTCAAACACAACTCTTTAACGTAGGTGCGATTTATCGCTTTGATGGCAACAATTATAAGTAAGGACTCATTATGAAACAATTGCTTCCCTGGACCGTCATTATCAGCTTGACCACAACCCCTGCTTTTGCGGTAAATCCAGTACAAGGACTTTATGCCGGCATCACTCTAGGAGGCACCTATACGCCCAGTCTGACACTCAATTTCATCCACCCAACCCTATTGACACCTGTCAAAGGAAGCCTCACTTATTCGGTCTTAGGCAACATCGCAGGCCAAGTGGGATACCGTATGAAGTGCTATCGGATGGAAGCAGAACTACTCTACAATGGCAACCCATATAGCACACTCCAAGTGGGTAATTTTATCGTGCACAACTCCAACAACAGCCCGGGCGTTCGTATGAAAGGTCTAACAAGCACTGGTGCCATCATGGCGAATGGATTCTATGACTTTCTTCCAACAGGTGATGGCGCCTCATTTGCGCCCTACCTTGGCCTGGGTATCGGCTATGCAACGGTGCGAAATAACGTTAAATTTTATAATAACAACGTCTATATTCCAGACTCTACGTTCTCTAGAACGGCCACGACTCCGGCAGCACAAGGGATCCTGGGGGCCAGTTATTTTCTAGATGACTACACTTCTTTTGCTTTGGACTATCGATATTTTTCAACCAAATCCGTACAGCCATTTGATTCCCGCGTACAATTAAACTCCGTGAATCTGACCTTCAATGGATCGTTTTAACCATGACTTGCCATATCCTGCCTTCCCTGCTGGCTGCCGACTTGACCCGGATCGGTGAAGAAATCGAAGCGGTCCTCGCTGCTGGGGCAGATCTGCTTCATCTGGACATCATGGACAACCATTATGTCCCTAATTTGACCTTTGGCCCTGCCTTGTGTGAGGCCATCCGCAAACGCTTTAAAACGGTCCCCATTGATGTTCATTTGATGGCCTCTCCCATCGATGCGTTGATTCAGCAAGTGGCTGATGCCGGTGCCAATCGCATCAGCATTCACCCCGACACCACTCATCATTTGGATAGAAGTTTACAACTGATTACCGAGTTGGGCTGTCAAGCAGGTTTGGTACTAAACCCCGCCACCTCGCTCGAGTCTCTCCTTTGGTGTGCCCATCGCTTACATTTTATTCTCGTCATGACAGTGAACCCAGGGTTTGGGGGACAAACATTACTCTCCGATATCATTCCCAAAATTGCATTGCTTCATCGCCATTACCCTGCCTTGCCCATTTGTGTGGATGGCGGTATCACACCCGCCAATATTGCGACATTGCGTGCCGCCGGCGCCACCCAATTCGTCGTGGGATCCGCTCTTTTTGGCAGTCAGGACTACGATAAAACCATCGCACTCTTAAAAACGGACGGTCTGTAATTGATGCGTTGCTTCCCATTCTTTTTTTTCCTGTTCTCCCTCACTGCAATGTCCCTTGTTCACTCAGGACAGCAGTACCTCGCCAAATTCATGCAGTACAGTGCATGGCGAGAGCATCTGCCCTTAACGCCGGATCAAGACTTCATCACCTTCATCGAAGGCACAAGCCCCCTCTCTCAAAAACTCCGCGAACAATGGCTCTTCCAATTAGCCCTTCAGCGCAATTGGAGCACCTACCTGCGATTTTATCAGCCCTCTAATAGCCTTAACTTACGTTGCTATCACGCTCTCGCGCAACATCACCTAGGACAAACACAAGCGGCCATTCAAACCGGACAGATCCTATGGCTCACAGGACAATCCCAACCCGATGCCTGTAATCAATTATTTGCACTGCTCCTAAAAACCAACGACATTGATGATGACAGGGTCACAGCACGTGTCGCCTTGGCCCTGGAACAAGAGAACGTGCGACTGGCCCTCTATCTCTTACAACGCCGCCATCCGCCTCGTCTTGATGAAATCAAGACGCTTTCCCAACTTTTTCTACACCCCTCCCACGTCACAACACTACCAGATAGCCCATTGCGGGCTGATTTTTACTTATATGGTCTAACCAGCACGATCCCCATCACGATGACTAAGGCTCTAGCACTATGGGCCAACCCTTTGACAAAACACGTATTGAGTCACACCCAACAGCAACACTTCTTGGCGAAAGTAGCACTCTACAAAGCCATGAGAAATGAACCGGATGCGGCTACATGGTTTGGCAAAGTCAATCCATCTTTTCAAAATGAGATCTTACTGGGCTGGGAAATTCGACTGGCTTTAAAACACAAACAATGGGCACAAGTCATCCGCCTCATCGCTCGATCAACAGAAAAAGAGAGCCCCTGCTGGCACTATTGGTTAGCACGTGCAGAAGAAGCAATCGGTCATCAAGAGGCAGCCACAGCTGAATATCAAACTCTCGCAAAGAATCGTCATTATTACGGATTTCTGGCAAGTTTTCGACTGAAACAAGCGTTCCATTTTGAACACGAACAGCCCCCCGATCAACACACCTTACTGAAACCTTACCAACCTATAACCGATCAAATCAGATCTCTGTACCTTTCCAACCAAATGATAGAAGCCTCAAGACTCGTGACTGACTTTGCAAGCGAACTGCCAAAAAACGAAAAAAGTGCCCTCGCAAACTGGTTGGCAGACGACTTACAATGGCATGACAAATCCATCGCACTCAGTAACACCGACGAACTCAATAACCAACTATCCCTTCGCTTTCCCCTCCCTTATCAGGGGCCCATCGTCACCTATGCCCATAATTATCAAATACAACAACCCTTGATCTACGCCATTATCCGCCAAGAAAGTGGGTTCCGTGATAAAATCGCATCGAGTGCAGGCGCATTGGGTCTGATGCAAATCATGCCTGCAACCGCCCGTGTGATTTCAAAACAAGTGCACCTCCCTTATAGCGGAAAAGAACAATTACTATCCAAAGAACACAACATTCATATCGGTATCGCTTACTTGAGTATCTTAGCCAAACGCTTCCATAAACACCCTATTTTGATGGCTGCCGCTTACAATGCCGGTCCCAAACAGGCCGCTTACTGGCTTAAAAACAATCCGACCAATGATCTGGATGTATGGATAGAAACGTTGCCCTGGTATGAAACACGAAATTATCTTAAGAATATCCTTGCCTTTTATGCCGTGTATCAATACCGTTTACAATTAAAGTCAGATCTTAAACCCATTATGAATGGGCTCAAAACATAGACAAATACTGGACAAGCTGATATTATTTTTCGATTCCAAGCCCATTGAGGAGTGCTGCGATATAATGGCTAACCATAACATAACAAATTCTCAAAAGAATGCACTACCCGTCACCTCCATCATGCCATGGATAGTCTGGGGGTTAGGATGCCTTTTTTATTTTTATGAATGCCTGCTACAAGTCTCCCCCAGCGTCATGAGCTCTGAATTGATGCGGGATTTTTCAGTAACCAGCAAAACGCTTGGTGTGTTATCCGGCATTTATTTTTACTCCTATGCTGCTATGCAATTACCCGGTGGGGTGCTGATGGATTATTTCGGCCCACAACGCCTTCTAACCATTGCCACCACCATTTGTGCTATCAGCACCATTTCCTTTGGTTTAACTGATAACTTTTTCATGGCGTGTCTAGCCCGTCTCATGATTGGATTTGGCTCAGCTTTTGCAGCCGTTGGTGCCATGAAACTTGCCGCCAATTGGTTCCCCGCAGAACGATTTGCATTACTAACAGGTATGATGGTTACCATTGGCATGTTAGGCGCTATCGGCGGAGAAACGCCGCTCGCCCTATTGATTGATAGCTATGGCTGGCGAGAAAGCATGATCATCATGGGCAGTATTGGACTTGTACTGGCCGTCTTGATCTATACCGTCGCCAAAGATGCTCCAAAAAATGCGCGAGCCATGACGCACTCCGCAGAGGACGATGAACCCGTCTTTAACAGTTTGATTGCATTATTACACAACAGGCAACTATGGTTGGTCGCGTTTTATGGGGGGCTGATGTACATGGCAACCCCTATTTTCTGTGGATTATGGGGCGTCCCCTTTCTCATGTTTAAACTACATATTGCCAAAGCGACTGCGGCCAACTACATTTCATTGGTATTTGTGGGCTGGGCGATAGCAAGTCCTTTATGGGGAATATTCTCAAACCGTATCGGACGACGAAAACCGCCTATGTATATCGGTTCAGTGGGGGCTATCATCACCTCTGTGCTGTTCATTTACGTACCGTTCAAAGCAGGATTTACCATGCAAGCCCTGCTCTTTGGCTTTGGTGTGTTTTCTGCAGGCTTTTTGACGGCGTTTTCTATTGCAAAAGAACTGTGTAGCAAGCGATACGTTGCCACAGGTCTAAGCTTCATGAACATGATGAACATGATTGGCATCGCAGTCGGCCAACCCGTCATTGGATATATCCTGGATAAATTATGGCTGGGTGAAATCGTCGATAAAGTACGTGTTTATCCCTTAGAGGCCTATCATGTGGCCTTGGCCTTATTACCCATTGGCATGCTGATTGCTTTAATCATCCTACCGCGACTTCGTGAAACTTATTGTAAAAGTGTTCGGGACTGATCACCCATGATTTCAAAAAAAGTATACATTAAAACCAATGGCTGCCAGATGAATACCTACGATTCCTCTAAAATGGCAGCTGTTTTACTTCGGTCCCACGGTTTAGAGTCTACAGATAACCTGGAAGAAGCCGATGTGATTCTCTTAAACACTTGCTCTATTCGAGAGAAAGCCGAAGAAAAAGTGTTTTCACAGCTCGGGCAATGGCGAGAACATAAACGAAAAAACCCTCACGTGATCATCGGCGTAGGTGGCTGCGTGGCGAGCCAAGAAGGCGGCGCCATTTTAAAACGTGCGCCTTATGTGGACTTGGTGTTCGGACCACAAACCTTACATCGCTTGCCAGAAATGCTAACAGAACGTCTTGCAACCAAAAAACCAGTTGTTGATATTCGTTTCCCCGAAATTGAAAAATTTGACCACCTACCCGCCCCTCGTGCAGAAGGACCAACCGCTTTTGTATCCATCATGGAAGGCTGTAGTAAATACTGCAGTTACTGTGTAGTGCCTTATACCCGTGGTGAAGAATTAAGTCGGCCTTTTGATGATGTGTTAGCTGAATGCTATCAACTGACTTTACAAGGCGTTCGAGAAATCAATCTGTTAGGCCAAAATGTGAATGACTACCAAGGGCGCATGCATGCCGGCGGAACGGCTGATCTCGCCTTATTGATTCAATATCTTGCAGCGCTCGAAGGTTTAGGTCGCATTCGGTTCACCACCTCTCACCCACTTGCTTTCTCAGATAACTTAATCAATGCCTACGCTGAAGTTCCTGAGCTTGCCAATCACTTACACCTGCCTGTTCAAAGTGGATCGGATCGCATTTTAGCACTCATGAAACGAGGCTACACAGGGCTTGAGTACAAATCTAAAATTAGAAAACTTCGTAAAGTGCGCCCTGATGTTCGCCTCTCAACCGATATCATCGTAGGCTTTCCTGGCGAAACAGACCAAGATTTTCAAGATACCCTAGATCTCGTGACAGACATGGGGTTCGACACCTCTTTTAGCTTTATTTATAGCCCAAGACCCGGTACACCGGCTGCTAATTTACCTGATCCCACCCCCATGGACGTTAAAAAACAACGTTTAAAAATACTCCAAGACACCCTCTTGACGCAATCGTCAGCTTATAGCAAAGCCATGGTAGACACCACCCAACGTATTCTTGTGACAGGACCCTCCAGAAAAGATGATCAGCATCTTTCAGGACGTACCGAATGTAATCGCGTGGTGATTTTTGATGGGCCAATGGCGTTGACCGGTCACTTTGTCTCCGTTCTTATCACGGATGCCAAACCAAATTCCTTACGTGGTCGATGGGTTCAAGAGTCCGTTTCCATTGTCTAATCCAATCACCAGAGAAGCCCTCATCCCTACAGCGAGCCACGGACAACGTGTGGATGTAGTGCTTGCCCAGTTGTTTCCTGATTTTTCAAGAGCAACCCTACAGAGCTGGCTGAAAGAAAAATCCATTACCATCGATAACGGATCACGCCGCCCCAAAGACAAAGTCTTTGGGGGTGAACACGTGCAGCTTCGTGTGATTCTTGAGCCAAAAGACATTGCAAGTCAACCTGAAGACATCCCATTGTCCATCATGTTTGAGGATGAGGCACTCCTCCTTGTCAATAAATCTGCAGGCCTGGTAGTCCACCCTGGTGCTGGCAATCAAACACATACCCTAATGAACGCCTTACTACACCATGCGCCGTCGCTACAACATCTCCCTCGGGCAGGGATCATTCATCGCTTAGACAAGGACACCACAGGGTTATTGATAGTCGCAAAAACCCTACCTGCGTACACACACTTGATACAGCAAATGCAAGCGCGAGACATAGTACGCCACTATTTAACACTGGTTCAAGGACATCTCATCTCAGGGGGCCTCATTCAAACCGCTTATGGAAGACACCCACGAGACAGGATCAAAATGGCTGTCTGTCAACAAGGGCGTGAAGCCATCACCGAGTATCGTATACATAAGCATTACCAGTTCGTTACCTTGCTGGATGTGACCCTACAAACAGGTCGTACCCACCAAATTCGTGTGCACCTGGCTCATATCGATCACCCAGTCATTGGTGATCCTTTATATGGCAAACCAATTCGGGTGAAAGCGACAATGCCAGATACAGTTCGTTCTGCCATCCAAAACATGCATAGACAAGCCCTTCATGCGGCCTCACTGTCTCTCACCCACCCGATTTCAGGCGAAAGACTTACCATCAAGGCCCCCCTACCCGATGATTTTCAGTCCCTCTTAACCAGCATTGAGCATGCTCATGCCTAATCTACTTGCCAACTGGAATGCACCCCCTACTGTTCATGCCTTATGCACCACAAGGCATGGCGGTCTTAGTCTTCCGCCCTATGACAATAACTTGGCCCTTCATGTATCGGATAACCAAGCACACGTACTGCTGAATCGACAAGCCTTAAAAATCCAACTGAATCTTACTAAAGAACCGGAGTGGCTGAATCAAACGCATAGCCATCGGGTGGTAGTAGTCGAGGACTCTGCTTCTCGACATGCGGATGCCTCTGTCACTCGCGAACCCAACCGCCCTTTGTGCATTCTGACAGCCGATTGCTTACCGGTGTTGTTGTGTAATCAATCAGGCACAGAAGTAGCGGCCATTCATGCAGGTTGGCGTGGACTGGCTGATCACATCATTGAACAGACCCTAGAAAAAATGCAAAGCACTCCAGATACTCTCATGGCGTGGATTGGTCCTGCTATTTGCAGCACCTGCTACCCCATTGGAGAAGAGCTCTACGGTACCTTTAGCACACGCTACCCCTTTACAATTCCTACCTTCTCTATCAAAGACACACACCGTCATGCCGATCTACCTAAAATGGCGGAGCTCATCCTTCATCAGGCAGGTGTTCCTCAAGTGTTTCAATCCGGCGTCTGTAGCTTTGAAGCTGAAAAAACATACTATTCCTACCGCAGAGCCGCAAAAACCGGTAGAATGGGAACACTCATTTGGTTTGACGACAAGGTGGACTAACGTGATCAATGCCCTGCGATATCTTTTAAGCACTAGTCTTTTTCTATCACTGCTTAGTGTACAAGCAGCGCCCGAGTCACTATTGCCCACCTTAGCCCCTGTTTTAAAAAATGCCATGCCCGCCATCGTGAACGTAGCGGTACAAGGGGTTACCCCAGGCAGTCCTGCAGGCGGCACTGAAGATGAAGATAACCAAGACAAGCCACCGGTACCCGCACAGCAACCGAGAAAATTTCAGAGCATTGGATCAGGGGTTATTCTGGATCCCAAAGAAGGAATCATCATCACCAATGATCATGTTGTTAGAAATGCCACCTTGGTCACTGTTACCTTAAATGATGGACGTCGTTTAAAAGCCAAAATTATCGGTGGTGATAGCGAAACCGATGTGGCCGTTCTTAAAATTGATGCAAAAAATTTAAAAAGTTTACTCATAGGTGATTCAGACAAAATAGAGGTGGGTGATTTTGTAGTCGCCATTGGCAATCCCTTTGGGCTCAATAGCTTTGGGAACAGTCAATCAGCGACTTTTGGGATCATCAGTGCCATGAAGCGCAGCGATCTCAACATCGAAGGTATTGAAAACTTCATCCAAACCGATGCGGCCATTAACCCGGGTAACTCAGGGGGGGCATTGGTCAATGTCCATGGCGAACTAATTGGGATTAACACGGCTATTATTTCTCTTTATGGCGGCAGTGTGGGGATTGGTTTTGCTATACCCATCAACATGGCCAAAGATGTAGCACAACAAATCATCAAATTCGGATCGGTACATCGAGGATTAATGGGCGTCTTCGTACAACATATTACCCCTGAGTTGGCACAAGCCATGGGATATCCTGAAGCGTTCCAAGGCGCTTTGATTGCTCAGGTGAATCAAGGATCACCTGCGGAACTTGCTGGGTTAAAAGCAGGAGATGTGATAACCCAGATCAATAACACCCGCATCACCCAAGCAACACAGGTTAAAACCACCATC